>CAZIFN010000031.1:0-14215 GCA_964538205.1 uncultured Mycoplasma sp. | reverse complement strand
AATAAAGGGTTTGAGTCTTTTTACTTTCTGAAAACTGTCAAAGTCAGGATTATACATAAAATTAAAAAAAAGGCAACGTAATAACACATTACTTTCCCTTTTTTATTAAAAGTTTTTTATTTTGTTTAGCAGTCTTAACTAATTCTTTTTCTGCACGAGAACGAGCACTTTTTTCTAATTGACTCATATACTTATCAGCAAGTTTAACTCTCTTATCACAATAAAGACCTAAAGCAAAACCAACTTTCTGACTAAATGCATAAGATTCATACTCATCAAAATTAAGTTCACTCGGAATAAGTTCATTAATATTCAAATTAGTAATACCAATCTGTCCTTCTTTACTAGCAATATAGTTACTCCTCTTTCTATTAGAAAGAGCATTTTCACTGACAAAACAATTAAAAATATTATCATTTTCTTCACGAATCGCATTAGCTTTATCTGGCATTCCAAGAACATTATATATATCTTCTAAATAACGATAAGCTTTTTTTGCTTTTCCAACTCCTGATGATAAATACTCTTCAAAAGCTAAAGCTGCTTCTTCATATAACCCAGAAAAGTAATATGCTTTAGCTTTATAATAATCAAAAATAGGTAATTCAAAAGTTTCATTAGAAAGATTACACTTGGAAATTACATCATCATAAGAATATGTACTAAAATCTTTCTTTATATCAGTTAAAGAATCCTTATATATTTTAATTTGTTCTTTATCTAAAACCCTATACTTTCTTCTTTCACCAATTTTTTTACTTAAAAATTGAATACACTCTGGCTTAACTTTTTCTTTTAAAAAGTCTTCATTCTTCTCTAGCAATAAAGCTGCTGTCTCTGAATCTTTACTAACTGTAAAACTAATTATATTTAAAAGAACTCTAGGATTAAGACTAGAAAAACCCTGACATGAATATGAAGATGATCTAAATAATTCTAAATACTTCATTTTTTCTAAATTAAATAAAGATTTAGTACTATCTAGTAAAAGTGAAAAATCAAAAGGAACATCATGCATATCAACATTAGAAACCATTTTATTAATAGAATCTCTAACGCCTAAAATATCACCTACTCTTAACGCCTCAAGTGCCTCCTCGTAAAAAACATTAGCCGTAAAGTTTGAAAAATTAGCCTTAACATCTGGTATTATTATTGGTGTAGAAAAAGCAACACTTGGATTATTTTCAAGTTGCATACCAAACTTAGCTAAAGCAATTTGTAATGAAAAATCTACTTGAGTATTATTTTTCATACTATCACATAATAAAGCATTTTTATACATAGAAGCATAATCTTTTTCCTTTAAAGCAATTCTATAAAGACCATAATAAGTATGATATCCTGTATATCCTAGTTCTACTGCTTTTTCTAACGCCTCCTTAGCTTCTTCATGCTTATTTATAAGTAATAAATAATTTCCATAAAAAGTAAGATACTCACTATCATCAAATCTCTTTAAATTAGCAAGTAACTCTTCACACTGTCTACGATTACCCGTATTAAGATAAGGATAACTTAATAATCTACGTAAACATTTCTTTGAATCATATAAATTCATACTACAACCACCCAATAAAAAATATTTAAATATATATAAAATTTGTCAACTATAATATCACATTATAAAGAATTTATCAAGCAATAACTTAAAAGAACAAAATTACAAATTACTACTACTTTTACTTATTTATTATTTTAAAAAAAATTACAAATTAAAACTACTACCAATATTCCTATTGATAGTAGTATACCTATCTACTTATATATTTTTCATATAAATCAATTCTTGAATTAATTTTTTCAATACCAAGAATCTTCATAATTGAAAATAAATCTGGAGACTGCCTTCTTCCTGCTATTATAACTCTAACAGCCTCACATATATCACCAACATGTCCTTTATAATTATCAGGACTATTTTTATATTCTTTAGGACTAGATGCATATCCATGATTAACAGCAAATTCTTTTGTCATACTAAACCAATCATCATTACTAACATCCAAATCTAAATTATTAATATATTCTCTAACCAAGGAAACATCATAAATCTTATCTCCATCATATTTAGAATAATTCTCTTTCACAAAAAGACTATCTATTGCATAAGAAAATTCTTCTTTAACATCACTATACTTAGAAATATCTTTTCTAGGTCTATCCCCAGATTTTTCAATACTTAAAAATTTAATCATATCATCATGATTTTCTTCTAAAATATTTGCATATTCTAAATCATGTTTCCTAGCCCAGAAAAGAGTCTCATTATATATATCTTCTCCAGACTTTCTAGAAAAATAAGTTTTACATAAATTTACTAATTTAGCCTCATCAAAAGAAGTGCCACCAAGAGCTTGCTTATCAAAACTAAAGTCAAACTCTTTTATATCTTTATCTTTATTTTTTAAATACCATTCTTCAAAGTTTGTATTTGTAAT
Organism: uncultured Mycoplasma sp.; assembly: GCA_964538205.1. Classification (GTDB taxonomy): domain Bacteria; phylum Bacillota_I; class Bacilli_A; order RF39; family UBA660; genus CAG-877. The sequence goes on along the minus strand of CAZIFN010000031.1, from coordinate 11,774 downwards.
TGTTGCTAGATAAAGATGTAAAGCCTCAATTGGAATACCATTTTCATCATAATACTTAACTCCAAACCAAGGATCTTTTCTCTTACTTATTTTTCTAATATTTCCTGTCTCCTGATCCTTAATTGTTATAGGAGCAATATGTGCATATTTCACAGGCTCAAAACCAAGTAACTCAAATAATTGAATATGTAATGGTAAACTACTTACCCATTCATCACCACGTATTACATGAGTAGTATGCATCAGATGATCATCAATTGCATGAGCAAAATGATATGTAGGAGTTCCATCTTTTTTTAATAATACCGTATCAATATCATGTTCAAAGAACTTTAGCTTTCCCTTAATACAATCAATAACTTCAACTGTTCGTTCTGGATTTCCTGGAGACTTTAATCTGATAACATACTCAAGTCCCAAAGCAAGCTTTTCTTTTATTTCATCTAAAGATAAATCTCTATCAACAGCATAATGACCATAAATACCTATTTTTGTTTTATTAATTTCTTGTTCTTCTCTTGTATCTGCGATTTCTTGTTCAGTCATAAAACATGGATAAGCAAGACCAGAAACAATCATATCTTTTATATAAGTTTGATATATTTCTTTTCTCTCACTTTGAATATAAGGACCATAATTACCACCAAAAGAGTAACCTTCATCAGGTAAAATATTAAAATCATGTAATACAGTTATAATGTTTTCTATACCATCATCAATCATTCTCTTCTGATCAGTATCTTCAATTCTTAAAAAAAATACACCCTTACTTTTATTGGCATAGACCATATCTGCAAAAGCACTTAATAAATTTCCCAAATGTACACTACCTGTAGGAGATGGTCCATATCTTGTTACCATTGCACCCTCTTCTAACTCTCTTTCAGGATATAATTCTTCATAATAAGATCTAGTTTTAGTAATATTAGGAAACAATAGCTCTGCAAGTTCACGTCTTTCATCTATATTCATAAATACACCTCTCACTGTATTAATAATCAACATGGCTGCCCTAGTTAGATTCGAACTAACGAAATGATGCGGTCAGAGCGCACTGCCTTACCACTTGGCTATAGGGCAATAAATAAAATGACTGCAACAAAGCCATTTACAAATATAATTTTAGTCCATATTTTAAGATAAGTCAACACAACAAAAAACAAATTAAAAATTTATCTCTTTAGCAAGCAATCAAAACTCCTACTTCACAGATAAAGTACTCTTTGTTCTTAATAGAACCAAAATTCCACCCGTTGCTACCGTACTCATTTTATTCTATATTCCTAATTTATAAATTAAAGCAAAATAAAACCGTTGATATACAACGGTATAATAACAAATGGTAGCGACGGAGGGAATTGAACCCCCGACCTTCCGGGTATGAACCGGACGCTCTAGCCAGCTGAGCTACATCGCCATTTAGAAGTAACAAATTAATTATATCAAAGTAAAAATACTTTTTCAATACTTTTTTTAAAAACTTTACTAACATTCCAAAATAAGTTATAATTAAAAAACAGGTGATAAAATGCAGAAATATTATAAAGGTTCACTAAGGAATATGACAATCAGTGAAATAAGAATATATAAAAGTTATATTACAGTAGTTACAAATAGCACAGTACTTAAGAAAAATGCTATATTTTATAAAAGTCAACCATACGGTATAATATTAGATTTTGAAAACAAGGAACCAATATATCAAGAACATGAAGCAAACGCATATTTAGTTAATCACGCAAAAGAAAACTTACCTTACGCAAAAAATCTAAGCTGCCCATTCTATATTCCAAATGAATTAACTCCATGCTCAAAAGCAGAAATAAAAAAATTAGAAAAAACTAGAAAAAAATAAAACTGATATTTAGATATAAAATCTATTTATCAGTTTTTTAATTATCTTACAAATTACCAGTATTTATATTTTCATTTCTAATTAATTTATATACCTTATTATCACTAACTGTATCCTCATCTAATACTAGTTCACTATAAACACCCTCATTAGCTTTAATTGTCGAATAAGGTCTCCAAGTAGTATCAGTAACAAGTTTTTTAAGACCTCTAGCCCCGGTATTTAATTTAAAAGCTCCTAAAGCTATTGCTTCTAAATATTCAGGAGTAACACTAAGCTTTACACCAGCATTCATAAATGTATTTTTCTCTCTTAATAATGGAGATTTATCTGAATCAGTCAAAACATCACGTAAAGAGTCTTTATCTAAATCTTTAAAATGGATAACAATAGGAAATCTTCCCATAAATTCTTTAGTCATCATACCTTTATTAACAAAATCATCATAATCTGGTTCATAAGTATCATCTAAGTTACTACCAAAGCCAATACCTCTAGAGTTTGTTTTTTTATAAACATCACTAAAAGCTCCACCCGCAATTACTAACATATTATTAGTAGAAATTTCTACAGTATCATTAGGCTTATACTTACTATCTGCCGCAACATACGTCGTACCATCTAAAAACTTAAGAAGAAGATTTAAAACACCTTGTCCAGCAACATCAGACTTTTTATCAGAACCCTTTTTATCAATTTCATCAAAATAAACTATTGCATTTTCAGCTAAAGTTTTATTTCCACCACACTTAACATATAACTCATATAAGCATTCTTCAATATTTTTTCCAACATATCCAGGCATTGTAAGTTGTGTAGAATCAATAATTAAAAATGGCCTATTCAAACATTCAGAAAGAGCTTTTATAGCTAAAGTCTTCCCAACACCAGAAGATCCTGTAATTAAAATACCATCTTTCTCTCTACCAGAATCATACGCTCTAGCTGTTTCAATAACCAGTCTATAAATAGCCTCATCTTGAGCAACAACACTTTTTTTAACAGTCTCATAAGTCTTTTCAATATCAATATCATCAAAAAAGTCATCGTTATCAGTATCTAGGCTTTCTTCATTTTCAAAAGAAACATCCGTATTCTTAGCATCTATTTCAACATCAAGTACACGCAAATTTTCACCTAACTCATAATAAAGATGTTCAACAACCTTTCTAGACTTCTTCAAATCATCCAAAGACATATTTCCTGAAATAGCCATATCTAATAACCTTTGCATAGTAGAATCAAAATCATCAGAAAATTTATATTTTTGTTTAAGCATTGCAAGAGCAATCATTTCTTCATTAGAAATATCTTGTTCTTTATTCATAAGTGCATCAGCCAAAACTTTAGTATCTAAACGTAATAAAGTAGTTGTTCCATTAAAATCAGAAACAGATATAACAATATAATTTTGACATTCACTACAATACTCATTAACAATATCATCAAAACTTAACCCAGGAACATAAATCTTATTTTCCAAATCTTCCAAAGAAATCAAGTTAGAAAAAACCATATAATTGTCATCAGGTTTAAGTATTGAACTTAAAATATCATGATAAACATCACCAGTAGCATCACAAAAAACATCTTGTTTCTCATTATAATATCCCAAAACAGTTCTAACAGGACTATATAAAGAACAATTATCAGTGGCAAAATCCCTTTTTAATATAGTAGCAACAGCTTCTATTGCCATAAATCATACCTCATTTCAAAATGTATAAATATAATATAATAAACAAATAAAAGATGCAAGAAAAAAAGTAGTATTATTACTCTTTACAAACATCAACCCAGTCTAAATAATTACTACTTTTTTCTAATTCTTCAATTGAAAGTTTAACTGCACTATTTGTTGTCCCTGCAGCTGGATATATAACATCATACTTTTTTAATGAAATATCTAAATATACAAAAACACCATCATTTACTCCAAAAGGACACACACCACCGACGGGATGACCAATCATATCTAGCACCAAATCACTAGGAATAAATTTAGCTTTTTTCTTAAAATAATGACGATATTTAGCATTATCTATTCTAGCATCACCCGCAGTAACTATCAATACCGGTTTATCAGTAATAAAAGACATTGTTTTAGCAATATGACCTTCACTACAGCCAAGTGCATTACTTGCATCCTTTACTGTTGCTGAAGACTCATTAAAAATAATAATTCTATCACTCAAACCATATTTTTCTAAATGTTTTGTAGCACTTTCTAAAGACATAAAAAAACCTCCTAATTAATTCTTCTTTTCATATATTTTATTTTTATCAGTATTATGAGACTTACATATAAAATCTAAAACTTCACTATCAGTACGCTTATTACTACCAAGAATAACACAATCAAGTAATGGTTTTTGAAAATAAGAAACTTTAATTTGATTATTTTCATATACCGTTTTAGTACCATTAACCCTATCAATAAAAACTTTTCTACTAGGATTACGATAATCTATATAAAAATACTTTAAGTCTACTGAAGAATCAAAATCCAAAGTATCAATACCATAAAAAGTATCCAAAAAGCTTTCATCATTCGCATTAATATAAACGCCGTTCTCACCAAAAATATAATTAGGAGTAATAACTCTAGCAGCAGATTTTGTATTTTCACCTCTTACTTTAGAACAACTTACCATAAGCTCATTAGAAAATCTATCTTCATCAAATATAAATATACCTAATAAAGAGCCCACATCTAAACTACATAAATTAACTCGTCTAATTGCCTCATCACAATCTAAAAACAACTCTGGCACCCTCTCTAAAGATATCATATTTTTCTTAAGCTCTTTTGCTAAAAAAAGCATAGTATCACCAGAAATATATAACTTTTTACCATCAAAAAATCTTTCTGTAATTAAATCAGCTAATTCAAAAAAGTCATCTAAAACATTTAAATACAAAATATACTCCGACTGTGATTCTAAATAACGTAATATCCCCGCAATTCTTCTTTCAATAGCCTCATCTAATTCTTTAATAGTTCTCTTAGAACCAAAACATCCTATATCCTTAGAAAAATTTAAATATTCAAATAAAGGATTATAATTATTATTCGCCATATTCCCACCAAACCAAACAAATAAATTTTTTCAAAAATTATAATAACATTCTCGAAGTGTAAAGTCAAATAAATTAAAAGTTAAAAAGATGGTATATATATATATATATATAACAAATGCTATAATAAGGAAAAGATAGGAGTGAAAATAAATGAAATTTATAAAAAAACTAGACAATCTAAATTTCTTCTTTAGTATATTTTTAACAGTCGGAATAATATTTACATTTATAGGAATAGCAGAATTTGTATCAAGTCACAATGAAGCAAATAATAGAGTAACAACAACAGCAACCATTACAGATATAATACCTTATATAAATAATGATAATAAAAGAAGCTATGACGTATATGTAGAATATGAAGTAAATAAAAACAAGTATAATGAAAAATTAGGCTTTTACTCTTCTAATTATTATATAGGAAAAGAAATAGAAATATATTATTACAAAGATAATATTAGAAAGATAGGAACAAAAGCTGGTGATATAATGTTAGCATTAATATTTTCTCTAATAGGCATTCCTTTTGCACTAATAGGAGCAATTGGACTTTTATATGGACCAGCAAAAAAGAAAAAAGAAAGAAAACTACAAAAGACAGGTATAAGAATAAATGCAAATTATACAGAAACTTATTTAAATACAACTGTAAGAATTAATGGTCTCCACCCTTATAAAATTATATGTAAAGGAATTAATCCAATAACTAATCAAGAATGTATTTTTAAAAGTAAAAATATATATAAAAACCCAGAAGAAATCATTGCTATTAAAAGAATAACAACGTTTCCAGTATATATAGATGCAAAAAATAATAAAAAATACTTTGTAGATATATCATCAATATCTAACCAACAATAAAAAGGAAAACATTTTTCCTTTTTATTTTATAATTAACATCAATTACAATTACTTTTTATATAATTCCTTATAATAACTATTTGATTGTAACAGCTCTTCATGAGTTCCTGTTGCTACAATACATCCATCATCCATAACATAAATTAAGTCAGAATCAATTATAGTAGATAATCTATGTGCTATTGTAATAATAGTGAAATCTTTTGAAATAGTTTTTATGGCTGTTTGAATTTCCTCCTGAGTAACATTATCAAGTGATGACGTAGCCTCATCAAATAAAAGTATTTTACTTTGTTTTAATAAAGCTCTTGCTATAGCTAATCTTTGTCTTTGCCCACCAGATAAATTTACTCCACCTTCACCTAACAAAGTATCATATTTATCTGGCAAAGTCTCTATATAATCATGAATCCTAGCCGTTTTACAAGCTTTTATTATATCCTCATCTGTTATACTTCTATCAATTAACTTTAAGTTATCTTTAATTGATAAATTAAATACATAAGGATTTTGACTTATTATAGAAACATTATCAACCAATGCCTTTTGACTTAATTCTCTTATATCAATACCATCTATAGTTATTAAACCAGTATAATTATCATAACTTTTAGTTAATAAATTAAATAATGTACTCTTTCCAGTGCCAGATTTACCTACAATAGCAACATCCTCTAATGGTTTTATTTTAAATGATACATTATGAATTACTTCTTTTTTCTTATATGCAAAACTAACATTCTTAAACTCAATAGCACCCTTTACATTCTCAATATTTTTAACACCATATTTTTCAATAGGAAACTTTTTACTATCAAATATTTCCATAATTCTATCTCTAGCAACTTTATATTTTACTAAATATTCTTTTAATGAAGTATAACTAAATACAAGTTCAAATATTTCAGTTCTATAAAAAAATATAATTAAAAAAGTTGTCAATGTTAATCTTCTAGTATTTATCAAGAAAATTCCTACAAATATAATTATAAATGTTAATACCGCTTTCATTATATCTACAACATTATATATATTCATTCTTGAAATAGAAATTTCTGTATCCAAATATAAATATTTTATCATAACTTTCTTGTTATATCACATTTTTATATAGCAAAAAAAAAACACTTACTAAACTTCCAAATAATCTCTTATAAGTTCTTTTTCAAATCTATTTTAATTTCTTCAATTATATGTCCAATATTACCCTCACCGGCATATTTATTCATATCAAAAAAATTATCATTTATAGATACCCATTCAAGTTTGTTTACTTCTTCAATTAAAGTAACATCTTTATTTAACACACCATAATAAACTTCCAATTCTTTATCCCATTTTATATATGAAAGATTCATAAAGTAAATTAACTTAATATCAGTTTTTTTAATATTTGTTTCTTCCTCTAACTCTCTATATGCTTCATTTAATCCATCATTTTCTTTTTCGATTTTTCCCCCAACTAAATTATACATCCCCATATATGGCTCTTTAGTTCTTTTACACAATAAAGTTTTGTTTAAATCTTTATCAAAAATCACAATAACATTCATTTTTTTCATAATTAGATTCCTCACTACTACATAAATGGCGTCCCCGAGAAGATTTGAACTTCCGACCTATCGCTTAGGAGGCGATTGCTCTATCCAACTGAGCTACGAGGACATCTGAACTAAAAAAATTATAACACCAAACATAAGAATTTAAAAGACTAATCCGTAATTATTTCATCTAAAGAAACATCATAAACATCATTAAAATTATCAGAAATTAAACAATCTTTATAGCATAATCCAATTTTATAGATATTCTTATTACTATAAAATCTATCATAAAAACCCAAACCATATCCAATACGATAACAATTATTATTAAAACAAATTCCAGGAGTAATAGAAACACAATTGTTAAAATCAATAACTTGCTTATTACCAATAGGTTCCAATATACCTTTATAGCCAAGATTCAACTCTATAAAGCTTTCTATAAAATAAAAATTAATAATACCATTTTCAACTCTAGGAACAGCAACTTTCTTTCCTATACTAAAAAAATAGTTAATTAAACTTCTAGTATCCACTTCATCCTCCATTGACACATAAATAAGTATAACTAAAGACCTAACTACCTTTTCATTATTAATAACCTTATTAAATATAACTTGATCCTTTAAAGACCTATTAATTATATTTTTACGTACTTGCAAATATTTTTTTCTCAATTCATTCTTCATATAAAAAGTATAAAACAAAAGACTAGAAAATTCTAGTCTATAATTCTTGAACAACTGTAATAATCATTGGCTTAGCACCAGTTTCTTTATAAAAGAATTTGCCAAGCACATCACGAACATCATTTTTTATTTTAGAATAATCAATTCTATTAGCATTTACATCAATATTATCTTCTATTACTTCCTTAGATATCTTTTTAGTCTCTTCTAATAAATCTTGACTTTCTTTAACATAAATAAATCCTCTAGTAAGTATTTCTGGTCCTGCTAATATTTGTTTACTTTGTTTATCTAAAGTACAACTAATTATAACAATTCCATTTTCACCTAACATTTCACGATCTTTTAAAACTAAATCTCCAATATCTCCTTGACTATTACCATCAATTAATATTTCATCAACCTCAACATGTTCTATAGAATTTGTATTTTTTCCATTAACAAGTTCCAAAACATCTCCATTTTGCTTTAAAATTATATTTTCTTTAGGAATGCCTAAGCTCTCAGCAATCTCTGCATTAGCATATTGATGACGATATTCACCCTTGACAGGAAAATAATATTTAGGATTCATCAAATTAATCATCAACATCAAATCTTCTGAAGAAGCATGATGCAACAAATGCTTTTTACTAGATAAAGATATAGCATTAGCACCAAGCATAGCAATCTCATCCATAATAACTGCCATTCTTTTTTCTATACCAGCATAACTTGGTTCAGTTATAAAAATAGTATCAGTTTCTTTAACTTTTATATATTTATCATACCCTTTAATAATTCTTTCCAAATTAGCAAAAGGCTTTTCTTTCTCATCAGAAATAAATACAAAAACATCCTTACTATCTAAATCACTAAGACTACCAATTTTACTCTTATCAATTTTTAAATACCCAGAATCAATTGCCTTATTAATAGTTTCCTGTAAACTTTTACCCATGATAACAATCTTTCTATGCGTAGTAGATATTTCATTAAATATCTCTTGAACACGATAAAAATGTGCCGGAAAAATAGTAGCAATTATTCTATTTGGATTACTAGAAATAACTTCTCTAATAAAACCAGAAACCCTATTATTAGGACTAGTATGACCTTCTCTTTCTGCGTACAAAGACTCTGCTAACAAACATAAAACACCCTGTTTGCCAACATAAGCAAGCTTTCCTATATCTGTTTTATAAATATCTGGAACAGTCGAATCAAATACAAAATCTCCAGTATAAACAATAGCTCCATCTTCTGTATATAAAACATAACACAAAGCATCTGGAATAGAATGTGTCACACTAATAGGAAATATAGCATTCTTACCAAAATCAAGTTTAAAATGTGGTCTAATTTCCTTAAAATTAGTCCTATCTATTTCCTCCTTAGTCATATCATTTTTAACCATTTCAAGTGTCAATTTAGTACCATAAACACAAACATTAGGCAATTTAGCCAAAATATCAGGTACAGCACCCATATTAGATTCATGACCATGAGTTAAAAATATACCCTTTAAATTATCTTTATTTTTAATTAAATAATCAAAACTAGGAATAATATAATCAATACCTAAATTTAAATCATTATCATATTTTAAACCAGCATCAAAAACAAAAATATCATTATCAACTTTAACAACATACATATTTTTTCCATTTTCATTTAATCCGCCTAAACTAAAAATTTTAATCTTACTCATTATAATCTCCTTTCATACTAATAAATGATATAAAGACAAATCTAAATAAAAGACAAAAGTCATTATATCATTAAAATTTAAAATATTCAAACCTAACTTGCTAATTTATCAATAGCCCTTTTAGCAGCATCCTGTTCTGCTTCTTTTTTAGAACTACCAATACCATTACCATAAACTATTCCATCTATTTTAACATCAACTTTAAAAGTCCTATCATGTGCGGGTCCTAACTCCTCCACTAATTCATAAACAAGACTTTTCTGTTCAGTTTGAACATATTCCTGTAATGAACTCTTATAATCACTAAAAAAAGTAATATTAGGATCTTCTATATAAGGAACTATAATATTTAAAACAGTCTTTCTAACAGTAGCATATCCTAAATCTATATATATAGCACCCATGAGAGCTTCAAAAATATCCGCAACAATTGCCTTTTTATACTTTCCACCCTCTTTTTCTTCTCCATGACCAACTTTAATATATTTATTAAGTCCCAAGTCTTTAGCATACTCATATAAAGCATTCTCACAAACATAACTAGCTCTTACTTTAGTCATCTGTCCTTCATTTTCACTTTTACAAGAGTATAAATAGTCCGCTATAACTAAATCAACAACAGCATCTCCTAAAAACTCTAACCTTTCATAGTCAACCTTAGCCCTATGTTCATTTGCATAACTACTATGTAAAAAAGCTGTATTATAAAGTTTTAAATCATTAGGCTTAATATTAAGCTTTTTAAATAACTCATCCATTAATAATCACCATACTAAGTATATCAAAATTACTTAAATTAGTATACTTATAATTGATATTTTCTAATAATTATAGTAAAATTGAAATACAAGACAAATATAAAGAACTAGGTGTTTTTATGAAAAAAATTTTAATTTCTATAATCAAATTATATCAAAAAATGCCCATATCCTCACATTATAATTGTCGCTTTATTCCAAGCTGCTCAGAATATGGAATAGAAGCTATAAATAAATATGGTTCGCTAAAGGGTAGTTTTCTTACAATAAAAAGAATTTTAAAATGTAATCCATTAACAAAACCAGGATATGACCCAGTACCAGATAAGGAGAAAATTTATGAAAAGACAAATTAAATATTTTTTACTATTATTACTAACAATTTCTATAGTAACACTAACATCAGGTTGTACAAATGATAATATGGATAATATTGATATCTATGTTACAAATTATGCTAATGAATATATAACTAAAGAATTATATGGAAATCATGCAACAGTTACTTCTATATATCCTGATGGAATTGATATAAACAAATATAAAATAAACAAAAAACAAAAAGAATTATATAGTAAATCAGATCTATTTATATATAATGGCTTAATAGAAAAAGAAAGAAATCTTGCTGTCGATTTACTAAGTCTAAATCAAGACTTAAAAATAATTGATAGTTCAGATGTCCTAGAGACTGACTATTCTCCAGAAGAACTCTGGTTAAATCCTTCTTCATTATTAATGATGGCTCAAAACATTAGAATTGGTTTAGAAGAATATGCAACTAGTAATTACCTAAAAAAAGATATTGATGATGCATATGATAAATTAAAAATAACTTTATCAGAACTAGATGCAGACTATCGTATCTCTGTTGAAAATACAAACAATAAAAACATAGTAGTAGATAACTCAGCTCTAAAATATTTAGAAAAATTTGGACTTAAAGTATACTGTATTGATACAGATGCAACAGATAAAACAATAAGTGATGTTAGAAATCTAATAGAAGATAAAGAAATAAATTATATATATTCGTTTAAAAATGATACTTTAAGTGACAATGCTAATGATATTTTAAAAGACTACCCAGATATTAAAAATCAACAATTACATAAATTAGATAATATAACTGATACAGAACGTTCAGAAAAAAAAGACTATTCAGATATTATTACTGAAAACCTAGAATTAATAAAACAAGAACTATATCAATAAAATAAAGCCTATAGAGAAAACTATAGGCTTCAGACTGTTGACAAAAGGGTATTATTTTTAAATAATGCTCTTTTTATTTGA
>CAZIFN010000030.1:0-14537 GCA_964538205.1 uncultured Mycoplasma sp. | reverse complement strand
CATATCAACACGTACTACCGGTTTATTGGTTGGAATTTCAATAACTTACATATTATATATATTTCTAAATTTTTCTTCTTCTGTTTTGGCTGTACCTGTCATACCAGATAGTTTTTTATACATTCTAAATAAGTTCTGAAAAGTAATGGTTGCTAGAGTTTTTGTTTCTTGATTAATTGTTACTCCTTCTTTTGCTTCAATTGCTTGATGTAGTCCATCAGAGTATGCTCTACCTTTCATCAAACGTCCAGTAAATTGATCAACTATTACAACCTCACCGTCTTGAACTACATAGTCAACATCATTTTTCATTGAATAATTAGCTCTTAGTGCTTGATTTATGTAATGTAAAAGTCCGGCATTTTCTATTTCATATAAGTTTTTTATATTAAATGTTTTCTCAGCCTTTTCAGAGCCAGAGTCTGTTAGATTAACACTCTTTGTTTTTTCATCATATATATAGTCTTTTTCATCTTTTAAGCTTTTTGCAAATCTATCGGCTTCGATGTATAAATTTGCACTTTTCATTTCTCCACCAGATATTATTAATGGAGTTCTAGCTTCATCTATTAAAACTGAGTCAACTTCATCGATAATAGCAAAATTTAATTTTCTTTGAACTCGATCTTCTTTGTGAACTACCATATTATCTCTCAAATAATCAAATCCAATCTCATTATTTGTAGAATATAAAATATCACAATTATATGCCTCTTGTTTTTCTTTTGGAGACAATTCTCTAGTATTAACGCCAACTGTTAAACCTAAAAATTCATGTATTTTACCCATCCATTCAGCATCACGAGTTGCTAAATACTCATTTACGGTTATAATGTGTACACCATTACCTGACAATGCGTTTAAGTAAGCTGGTAAAACACTTGTTAATGTTTTTCCTTCACCAGTTTTCATTTCCGCAATGTTTCCATAGTGAATTGCCAATCCACCTAAGATTTGAACATAAAAGTGTTTTTCTCCTAAGATACGGAATGCAGCTTCACGAGCAGTTGCAAAAGCTTCCACTAAAATGTCATCTAAAGTTTCTCCTTCTTTTAAACGGTTCTTAAATTCTTCCGTTTTATTTTGTAGTTCTGTGTCTGTTAATTTTGAATATTCTTCATCTAAATCCATAATCTTATCTGCTAAGACTGTGAATTTTTTCATTTCTTTATATTCGTGATCGAATAATTTCCTTAAAAGGTTCATTCTATCAGCTCCTTCAACATATTATTTTATCAAAAAAAAAGAAAGAATGAAAGTAATATGCTCATTTTCTTTCTTTTATTACAACAGATTTTATTATAATGTATTATTAAATCTATAAGTACAATTTTATTTTGAAGAAATTTCATTATAGAGAAAAAAGTAATATTAGAAACAAACTCTAATATCACTTTTGATTTTATTAAAATAGTTGTTTACTCAGATTCAATAATTCCATAATCTCCATCATTTCTTCTATATACAACAGCTAATTTGTCTGTATTGCTGTCTTTGTACATATAAAATTGATGTCCAAGTAATTCCATTTGTAGAATAGCCTCTTCTTCATTCATTGGCTTAATTTCTACAGTTTTTCTCTTAACAATTTTTCTTTCATCTGATTCTTTTTCTATTTCTATTTTAGTAATGTCAAAATCATAGTTTGTTTTAACTTGCTTTGACATTATTCTAGTTTTATTCTTTCTAATTTGTCTTTCTAAGGTATCAAGAGCTTTATCAACTGCAGCATAGAAGTCATCTTTTGTTTCTTCAGCTCTTATAATATAATTTTTTAGTGGAATAGTAATTTCTACTCGTTGTTCATGATTCTTTACCTTTACAATAACATTAGCGCGAACGCTTTCGCTATTCTTTAGATATTTTTCTAACTTTCCTAACTTTTCTTCAATGTAATTGTGCATAGAATCTGTTATTTTTAATTTGTCACCACGTATAATAATTTCCATATCTTTCCTCCTTATGTTTTGATTATAACATATCCGGTCAAAAAAAACTACTACTTTAAAGTAGCAGCTTCTTTTACTAGCCTTACGTTAATTGCTTGATAACCTTTACTGGTTTCTACTAATTTAAACTCTACTAGTTGGCCTTCAGACAATGTCTTATATCCTTCAATTTCTATTGCTGAATAATGTACAAAGATATCTTCCTCTTCCTTAAATTCAATAAATCCATAACCTTTTTCATTATTGAACCATTTCACACGACCAATCATCATACCACACACACCTCTTTCTACCATTTTCTTTCTGTTGGCTATTTCATTTTATCAAACATTTGCATTTTAATATGCTATTTCCTTAATTTGTATGTGTACATCCTTGAATAGTTAATTATCAATCATATTTCGACAAAATTCGACAATTTTATTCTCTGTATTTACTTTATATAGATTAAAAATTTATAATAAATTTTTAATCTTATAATATATTTTGTGAGGTAAATTATGAAAAAAGCATTTTTAGATTCATCAATTCGTTTTATTGGAAGCTACAAAGAATTGTGTCAAGAAGATATTGAAAAGTTAAGATACGGTCTTGAAGGTATATACTTAACTGTTACAAAATTAATTATAATTGCTATTGTTTCTTTAGTTTTAGGAATTTTAAAAGAAGTTATAATTACTTTATTGTTATTTAATCTTCTTAGATTTACTGGGTTTGGATTTCATGCAGAAAAAAGTATTCAATGCTTATTCTTATCATTGGTTCAATTTGTGTTTATTCCTTATGCCTTACTTAATATATCTATATCTAAAAGTTTTGCTGTAATTATTTGTATACTATGTATACTTAATTACTTATTATTTGCACCCGCTGATACCATTAATAGACCTTTACCAAATGTTAAAAAAAGAAAAATCAGAAAATGGAGTACCGTTATAATTGGTATCTCCTATTCTATATTATTACTGGTATTTTCTGATAGTTTTTTATGTCCTTTGTTCTTATCTTCCTTGATTGTTGAAGCTATTGTTATAAATCCTTTAATTTATATAGTCTTTAAACAACCATATAACAATTATAAAACTTATGTATCGGCTTTAAATATGTAATATTTTTAGTATATATTTTATAAAGGAGGTAAGAGCTTTGAAAAAAAGAATCGCTTTTTTATTATCTGCTATTGCTATGATGGCTACTGGGGCGGCTGGTTTAGGGTGTTTATGGATTCTTGCCGATGAACCTAAAGCTATAGGGAGTCTTTGGGACTAATTAAAAACGCCTATATTATTTTATAGAACGTTTTTTTCAACAATAATTTCTTGAATATAATATTTATCAATTACTTCTTGTTTTTGAGTTAGCCAAGAGTTTTGTTCGATTAGTTTTGAAGCATAATATAAACCATTGCCATGACCTTCTCCTTTTGATGAAACACCTTTCTTGTTTCTTTCATCAAAGTTCTTACTCTTTTTAAATGTATTAGAAAACACAAAAGTAACATGGTCTTTTATTTCATAAATTTCAATTAAGACCTTTTTCTTTCTAGTCTCTTTAGCCGCCTCTATTGCATTATCAAAATATATTCCTATTAAATGACATAATACTTTTATATCTTTTTCTGATAGTTTTGACAAAATTGAATGAGTCTCTAGACTAACGTCTACAGTTAAATCAATTTTATTTTTTTGAGCAATTGTTGATTTATAATACATTAATCCTTTAATTCCACCTTTTGGTAGGGACTTTAATTGATGAACAACTTCTCCTTCAAGATTAATACTATCTTCTAATATTTCATCTATTTTATCTTTAACCTTTTTCTCGGCAGTTAAACAACGCAAAACAGCTAATTGATTTTTATATTCATGTCTATTTAATTGTTCTTTTTCAATCCAATCTTCAAAGTTTTGAACATATGTAAACATATTTTCGTATTGTAAGTTTAACTTATCATAGTTATTTTTACTTTTTATGAATAAATATGTTAGTACAAAGAATATTAGCATTATTATAACATTCAATAGGTAATCTAGTGTTAGTAAAGAAAATTTTGTTGTATTTTGGACAAGTGTACTTAGTCCAATAATTAATAAAATAATAAATAGTGCATTTGAAATTGACTTGTTTTTGGCAAGATTATTATAAAAAGTTTGTGTTTGAGTAACTATAATTTTCAGTTGAAATATTGCGATGCCTATTAATATTACTGATATATTAGCCAATAAACTTATATACCATGTGTTTCTTAGTTCATTTACAGTACAAAAGTTTCTGAATACTATTACAGTTAGTAAATCTCCTACAAAAGTTAGAGCCATTAGAAGTCCACAAGCAATTAAAGATTCTTCGGTTCTAATATTGAAGATTTCTTTATATATAATTATTTGCAGTGCAAATATAGTAACTGTTTGTGCTCCTGTATACTGAATTTTGTGCATTACAACTGTTACAATGCTTAAAGTTAACAGATATAGTATTGTTTTTAATTTTATTAATTTAACTGTGCTTTTTGTTATTTTCTTTATGATATAGAATCCAAATAAAGATAATAATATTGCACTGACCAATTTAGTCCAAACCTCTAACATATCTTTCTAACTCCTTTCTTTTTTCTCTTGGTACTGCTATTAATGTTTCTCCATTACTAAACGTTATAATATTACTTTTAGTATTATAATGTTCTACTAGTTCTATATTTACGATTAGACTTCTACTACACTTTTTGAATCTCTTATCAAGTTTACTCATTACATCTGTTAAAGTTCCTGGGATGTAAAAGTCTCCATGTAATGTTTTGATAATACTTCTTTTGGTATCTTGTTCTTTTTCTATATACAATATATTTCTTAATTCAATATTGTATGAAACACTGTGATAGTTATATTTTATGCTTTTATATTTTTTATCATAATGTTTCATGCATATTAATAATGCTTCTTGAAATCTTTGTTCAAAATTATATAGTTTATTAATAAAATCTACTAACATAAGTCTTTTGCCTAGTGCTTCATATTTATACTCTGAATATGCAGTTACAATTATTATCATTGAAACCCAGTCATCAAATTCTTCTCTTATTCTTCTAGCTGCATCTATTCCAGAACCTTCTGTTGTTTTTATATCTAGAATATAAATTTTAAATTCATTTTCGTTTTTAGCGTATTTTTCCCATTCCTTTGTATATCCTATAAATCTATGAATTTTATATTCTGCATCATTGTTCATCATAAATTTATCTATTTCATTTTGATATTTTGACGCTAGTACTTCTTCATCCTCACATATTACAAAATTAATCATATTAACTCCTTTTTACCATTTTTTTCCATTTATTTTTGTTAATTTAAAAGAGCACTATCTACTTAGTACTCTTTTTTGTCTTTTTTATTGCTGTATTTTTTTTAAATCCTAATTTAGATTCAATTTTTTGTGTTATTTTTGGACTTTTATCAGAAATTATTGTCGTATGAAATACAAACCATAAAACTATAATCAATATTATTATGTATATTATTTTTCCAATGAGTGGATCTTTTATTGTATATAATATTGATGCCGCTGCAAATAAAATATCTATTCCATAAATTATTAATACTGTTGTAGATTGTGAAAAGTTCATTCCCAATAATTGATGATGTAAATGTTCTTTATCTGCTTGAAATGGTGGTTGTTTTCGTAATAATCTCCTTATAATAGCAAATAGAGTATCTAGTATTGGTATTCCTAGTATAGTAACTGGCACAAAGAATGATATTAGTGCTGGACCTTTAAATTCTAACAGTGTTATTACTCCTATGGTAAAGCCCATGAATGTTGCACAGTCACCTGCAAATATTTTTGCCGGATGAAAATTGTGTAATAGAAATCCTAGTGTTGATCCTAGCATAATAAATGTTAAAATCATTACTAAACTCCCATATCTTCCTTGATAAAAACCAATTATACCAATTGTTAAATAAAATATACTACAGATGCCACCGGACAGTCCATCTAAGCCATCTATTAAATTTATTATATTAGTACAGGCTACTAAAAATAATATTGTTAACGGATAAGTCATTATACCAAAATCAATATAAAAGCCGAAAGCCGTAATATTTTCAAGATATATTCCTCCATAAAAAGTAATTACTGAAGCTGCTGCTATATGTCCTAATAATTTTTGATATGGTTTTATTGAATTAATGTCATCAACTATTCCAGTTAGTACAATTATAAAACTTCCTATTAATATTGAGTTCATTCTTTCACTCTGTTCACCAAAGAGCATATAACCAAAGAGAAATGCAAGAAATATGCCGACTCCGCCAAGTTTTGGTGTTGCAACTTTATGAATATGCCTATTTCCCTCTTCATCTCTTGGAATATCCATGGCACCAATGTGTAGTGCTACTTTTCGCATTAAAATCATTATTAGTGCAGAAAATAAAAATGTAATCAAAACAATTTTACTTGCCCCAAGAATTTGTGTTCTCATATATTTCACTTCTTTCTATTTAATTATACCAAATTTCGGTACATACGCAAGAATAAACATTAAATAGGTTTGGTCAAAAAAAAGAAAATAGCTATTCTCTACTATTTTCTAAAACTTTTATGTTTTCTAAAAGAATACCTGTTCCTTCAGCAACGCATGTTAATGGAGATGTTGCAATTAATATTGGAACTTTTAATTCTTGTTCAAATAAATTAATAAGTCCTTGTAGTAGGGCACCACCACCGGTTAATACTATTCCTTTTTCTACTATATCTGATGATAGTTCTGGATCTGCTTGTTCTAAAACACTTATAGTTTCTTTGATAATTTTGTTGATGCTATCTTTTAGGGCTTCTGTAGTTTCTTCTTGTGTTATTTCTATAGTTGAAGGTAGTCCAGTTATTAAGCTTCTTCCCTTTACCTCTTTTTTTATCTTACGGTTAGGTTTATATACTGTTGCAAAATTAATTTTTATTTCTTCTGCTGTTTTTTCTCCTATTAGAAGTTTATATTTATCTCTTATATATCTTATTATATCTTGATCTAATACATTTCCTGCTAATTTTATTGATGAGGATACAACAATTCCATTTAAAGAAAGAATTGCTATATCTGTTGTTCCTCCACCTATATCTACAACCATATTTGCACTTGGCTTAGATATGTCCATACCTGCTCCTATAGCTGCTACTTTTGGTTCTTCTTCTATATATACTCTTCTCGCACCAGTTCTTTCGGCTGCTTCTTTTATGGCATTTTGTTCTACCTGAGTTATATTAGTAGGACAACATATTAGTATTCTTGGTCTAGAAAATAAATTTCTTGCTTTAATTTTTTTTATAAATTCATTCAGCATTATTTCTGTAATTTCAAAATCAGCAATCACACCATCTTTCATTGGTTTTATTGCTTTAATCTTACCTGGTGTCCTTCCTAGCATTTCCTTTGCACTTTCACCTACTGCTATTACTTTCTTTGTCTCTGTTTCTACAGCAACAATACTTGGCTCATTTAAAACTATTCCTTGCCCTTTTATATATATTAAAACGTTAGCAGTTCCTAAATCGATACCTATATCTTTTGCTAGCATTATATCACTTTCCTTTCTTTTAAATTTTACCATATCTCTTTTACTAATAATATATTATTCTTTTCTTTTTTTTATTAAAAAAAGAGCAATGTAGTATTACTCTTTGTTCTTTGATAGCTCTTTATCTAAATAAAGAGTAGGATCAACAATTTGTCCATTAGCATAAAATTCAAAATGCAAATGATTACCAATTTCTTTATCTAGTTCGTTAGTACCTGATTTTCCAATTACTTGGCCTTGATTAATACTATCTCCTTTTTTTACCGTAATTTCTGATAGACTTTGATATACTGATACATATCCATTATCGTGTTGTATTTGAATTGTCTTTCCTAAACTTTCATTATCACTAACATCTGCTACTGTTCCTGGTAATACTGAAATTACTTCAAATATATCAGTATTTACAAAATCAATTCCTGTATTTTGTAAATATGTATTTTCATGATAAATAATAGATTTTTCTTGTTGTTCATTAGTGCCTTTATAGTCATAGAACGATTTTCCAATTGTTACATTTTGATCAGTATACGGGTTAATTACTTTTGTAGTAGTATTAATAACAGCAATTTCGTTATTTAATATTGTTCTTGTTACAAAGTCTATGTTACTTAACTCTTCATTTGTTCCTGACTCTTTCATATTAATGATACTAATAAATGCACCTAATAGTATTAAAATTGTAGCAACACTCGGTATTACAAAGGATTTCAATTTTCTTTTTACCATTTTTTCACCTCATTATAAGTTTTAACCAAAAAAAAAGATTTATACTTCTTTTAAAAAATTTTTCCAGAAGTAAATAAATCCATTATAAAATTAGTTACTAAATATATCATTGAAATAGCTAATAAAAAGTAAAATACTCGAGCTTGAATTATTTTGTTTTTTTTGAAAATTTGATTTATATTTATAGAATCTAATGCCCAGATAACAAGTATTGTTACAGCTACATATAGAAAAAATTTACCAGACATTATATTTTTTCCTCATATGATTTAATTTTATTTATTCTTCGCTCATGTTTTTCTAATTTTGAAAATTCTGTATTTATGAAATTCTTTACAATGTCTACTGCATCATCTATATTTATTTTTTCACTAAAAGCTACTATGTTTGCATCATTATCAATTCTTGTTATTTGAGCTTCTTCTTTATTTGATACTTTTGCACAACGAATTCCTTTTACTTTATTACAAGCTATACTTATTCCTATACCTGATCCACATATTGCAACACCGAAATCAACATTTTTATTTACTACGTTTTCTCCTAATAAAAATGCATAGTCTGGATAATCTGTTGATTCTTCGCTGTTTGTACCATAATCAATCATCTGATAGTTTTCTTTTGTTAGTCTTTCTATTAGTTTTTGCTTTAATGCATATCCACGATGGTCTGATGCTATACCTATTTTCATAATTTCCTCCTAATCTTTTATTATTATATCATAACTAAAAGTTCTTTTTTCCACAAAAAGTGTTAATAACTAAATTAAAAACTGCTTATTCAGCAGTTTCAGTTTGATTTAAACCATATTTTCTATTGAATTTATCTACTCTACCAGCACGAGAAGCTCTGCTTTGTTTTCCTGTATAGAATGGATGACATTTTGAACAAACTTCAATATTTATCTCTGGTTTTGTTGATTTTACTGTAAAAGTTTCACCACAGGCACATGTAACTTTACAATCTACCATTTCTGGATGTATATCTTTTTTCATACAATCTCTCCTTCCGCCATGACAAAAGATGTCATAGTAATTAAATGCGTTATTAGTATATCAAGTATTCTTTGTTTTTTCAAGCAGTTTTAAACATTTTATCTATGATTTTTCTTGAAATTGCTTCATATCCATACCTATTTGGATATATATTTTGATCTATAGAATGAAATTTTTTATTTTTGCTAAACATTTCATATGTATCTATATAGATAATATTTTTATTATTTTTGTATAAATTATTTAATTTTTTTATTCCTTTTTCTATATAATAATTATTTGAGTTTATACTATAATATCCTATTACATAGATTTCATATTGATAATATTTTTTTATTTCTACAATTAATTCTTTAAATTCTTTTTCTATATTTTCTATTATTTTGTCTAATTTTTTTTCTGTTAAATTATTAGTAATACTTATATTATATATTAAGTCATTTAATCCTATTGTTAAGGTTAATATGTTACTTTCTCTTAATGTTTGTTTTAGATTTATTTCTTTATTATTTAGTTTTATTTTTTTATTAGTAATAATTTGTGACTTTAAACTAGTTATTGAGGCATTTTCTTCTGAAAATGACTTTACGTATCTATTTAGATATTCATTTTCTTCTAAATAATCTCTTAAGTAGTCACTATATCCATAGTCTATTTGTCCATATGAGTCTTTTCCTAATGAAAAACCATCTCCTAGAGATATGTAATTATGATTATTTTTATTATTTACTTTAAATATTATAAATATTAGTAGGCAAACTAAAATACTTATTATTAATTTATAATGTTTTTTTATGAAACTCATAGTTCCTCCAAAAAAAAGAAATATATCTATTTAATTATATTTCTTTTATTCTTATTTTAGCACCTACTTCAGATAATTTTTCCACTATATCTTCGTATCCTCTTAAAATATGTTCTGCATTTGTTATTGTTGTTTTTCCTTCTGCCTTTAATCCTGCTGCTATCATGGCTGCTCCTGCTCTAAGATCAGTTGCTACTACTTCACATCCTTTTAATTCACTCGGTCCTAAAATCGTAGCGGTCTGATTTTTTACCGTTATATCGGCGCCTAAGGAATTTAAATATGGTATGTGCATAAAACGATTTTCATATATTGTTTCTGTCACTTTTGATTTACCAGTGCATTGTGTTAATAATACTGTAAAAGGTTGTTGAAGATCCGTAGGAAATCCAGGATATACAGCTGTTTTTATATTGGTTGTTTTATAATTATCTTGTGAGTTTATTATAACGTAGTCTGATCCAAGCTCAAGGTTAACGCCAATCTCTTCTAATTTAGATATTAGTGAATCTATATGCTCTGGTATGATATTATCAACTTTTAATGGGGCACCATTTAGGGCTCCTATAATTATATAGGTTCCTGCTTCAATACGATCTGGTATTACTTCGTGGAAACATTGATGTAGATAATCTACACCTTCAATTCTTATTGTTGAAGTACCAGCACCTGTTATTTTTGCTCCCATATTGTTTAAAAATGTTGCTACATTAACTATTTCTGGTTCTTTGGCTGCATTATCGATAATTGTTGTTCCTTTTGCTTTTACTGCAGCTAACATAATGTTTATTGTTGCTCCTACTGATGCTATATCTAAGTATATATTAGCACCTTTTAATTCTTTTGCTTCTACTGTGTATTTATTTTTTTCTATTGTTATTGTTGCTCCTAATGCTTCAAATCCTTTTAAATGTAAATCTATAGGTCTAACTCCTATTGAACAGCCGCCTGGAAAATACATTACTGCTTTTCCATATTTTCCAAGTAATGCACCCATGAAATAATATGATGCTCTTAGTTTCTTGGAATGTTGTTCTGTTATTTCAGCATTTTTCATTTTAGTAGGATTTATTATTATGCTTTCACTAGCTCTTTTTATATCTACATTTAATGTATCTAATATATTACATAAATCGTTTGTATCGGTTATTTCTGGAACATTACATATAGTAACTTCTTCATCTGTTAATATAGCAGCTGGAATAAGAGCAACTGTTGCATTTTTTGCTCCTGAAACTCTTATGCTTCCTGTTAATTTATGTCCTCCATTTATTTCAATAACTTTCATTTTACACCTCCATCTATCTAGTATATTTTATATCTTGGTTCCAAATAGCGTTACAATTTCTGAAATTCTTTCTTTTATTGCTTGTTCTCCAGATGAAATTATTTTTCTAGGATCATATACATCTTTATTATTTGAAAGATATTCTCTTACAGCTTTGCTCCATACATATTGAAGTTCAGTATTAATATTGATTTTTGATATTCCTTTTTTTATAGCTAATTTAATTTTATCAGTTGGTATTCCAGTACCTCCATGTAAAACTAATGGTACTTGTAAATTATTATTTATTAGTTCCATTGTTTCAAAATCTAAATTGGCTTCTTTTTTATAAAATCCATGAACACTTCCTAGTGCTGGTGCTAAGGCGTCTATTTTTGTACTTTCGTATAAAGTTTTACATTCTTCTAATGTTGCATTTGTCTTTGCGTCAACTTCTTCACTATTATTACCAATATGGCCAAGTTCTGCTTCAACACTAATTCCTCTTTTATGTGCATAGTCAACAACTTGTTTAGTTATTTCTATATTTTCTTTTAATGGATATTTAGATGCATCTATCATTACAGAAGAAAAACCTGCATCTATTGCTGATACACAATTCTCTATACTGCTTCCATGATCTAAATGTATACATACTGGTATTTTTATTTCAAGTGACTTTATCAGAGATTCTATCATACTAGTAACTACTAAATATCCACCCATATATTTTGCGGCACTTTCACTTACACCTAAAATAACTGGTATATTTAAAGCATTACATTCTTCTAATATATATTTTGTCCATTCTAAATTATTAATATTAAAATGTGGGACTGCATAATGTTCTTTTTTTGCTTTATTTAGCATTTCATTCATGTTAACGATCAATCTTATCACCCAGATTAATCATAAAAAAATATGGCTTATTTGTCAATAATTTAGCCATATTATTAATTTAATTCTTGTAAATTATTTATTAAAAATATATTTTAAAGCTAGCAATATTAAAATTATCATTCCTAAGTATGTTGATTTTTTACCTAATTTTTTTGATAAATATTTTCCTAAAAGTAATCCTACAAATGTAAATATTGATGATACTATACAAAAGGTTATAAATGCCAGATTTAAATTATTATCTATAATGCTTAAGGCTAATCCTATTGAGAAACTATCTATACTTACTGTAAAAGCAAATAGGATAATTGAAAATATATCTGTTATATTTCCCTTTATTTCTTCATCTTTTGATAAATACATTTCTATTGCTATTATTATGAAAATTAATCCTACTAATATATTTGCTCCTGAGGTTATAAAGCTTACTTTTTTACCAATGAGTGAGGCTAGATATGGCATTAAGAAGTGAAATGCACCAACAAATGAACTTAATGTTATTATTTTTTTGAAATTTATTCCATTGGTACCATAAGCTATGGCTAAAGAAAAAGCATCCATACTTAGGCCAATGGCAATAAAAAAATATATAAAGAATTGATGCATAATATCACCTTATATATTTTATTCTTTTAATTATTAAAAATACTTATCTATTATTTCTTTTATAAATGATGTATATTCTACTTCATCTTTTTCTGTTTCTTCTGCTTCCAGTAGGCATAATGGTGGAAATAATACACACCAGAAGTTTTCTCCTAATCCATCTCCTAAAGTTATTACTAATGATTCATAGTTACCCTCTTCATATATAACGCCTTTATATGCTTTTTCTGGAAAATAATTTATTCCATAATCAATACTATAGTTTTCTTTATATTTTTCATTTTCTATTGTTTTTTCTATTATTTTTTCAAAATTATGAATATTATTATTTATTATTTCTCTAGACAGCTTTATATTTTTTGAATAATTATTAATTGTATTTATTTCTCCTTTAAGATTATTAATTAGTTCCTTTTTTAAATTTTGATCATGTTTGCTGTTACTATTTGCTATAACTCTAAACCTTATTGAATCTTTAGGTATTATTACTGTTTCTTTTTTATTTATTGATAAAATTGTTATTATTATTGCTAATATTATAAGAGTTTTTTTCATTATAAAACCTCACTTTCATTTTAATAGTGAGGTTTTTGTTATAATTTTATTCAAGATTTTTAAAAATAAATAGCATTCTATCTTTTTCAGATAAATCTTTGTATGTTTCTATTCTAATATTGTCTAAATATTCATTAACTAACTTTTTTATGTCTTCTTTTTGACTCATACCTATTTCAAAAGCGACTAAGCATTTAGCTTTCATATGTTTTGATATATCTTTTAGTATTCTTTTATAACATTCAAGTCCATCTTCTCCGGCATATAAAGCTATGCTTGGTTCATTGTTTTTTACTATTTCTTCTATTTCTTCATTTGTTTTTATATATGGTGGATTACTAATAATAATGTCATACTTTTTATTTATATTTGAAAACATATCACTTTCTATTATATTTGCTTTTGAATTTAAATTTCCACAGTTTATGTGTGTAACTTCTAGTGCCTCTTTACTTATGTCAACTAAATCCACAGATTTTGTGGATATTTTTTTTTCTAATGTTATTCCAATAACTCCTGATCCTGTTCCTAAATCTATTATATCCACAGGTTCTGTGAAAAACTTTTTTGCAAAGTTAATTGTTTTTTCAACTAACTCTTCTGTTTCAAATCTTGGAATTAGAACGTTTTTGTTGATAATAAATTTATTTCCATAGAAATTGACATATCCTAAAGCATATTGTAATGGCGTACCTTTTTCTAATGCATTTACATATTTTTTATATGTTTCAACATCTTTTTCATTAACTTCGTAGTCTAAATAGTTTAATAACTCTAAGGGATTTTTATTTAGCAATTCTGCTAATAGAATTTTGGCATGATCTGAATGAATATGTTGTTTAGCAAAAAACAGAAGATTTTCAACTGTCATTATTCTTCTGTTTCTCCTTTTAGTTTTCTATTTTGATCTTCTTGAATTAAGGCATTAATAATGTCTTCTAAGTCGCCATCCATAACTCTATCTAAGTTTTTTGTTGTATATCCAATTCTATGATCTGTTACCCTATTTTGTGGATAGTTATAAGTCCTTATTTTTTCTGCTCTATCCCCGGTTCCTATTTTACTACGTCTTTTGGTTCCTTCTTCTTCTAGAAGCCTTTGTTGCTCTAGCTCATATAGTCTACTTTTTAAGACTTTCATTGCTTGTTCTTTATTTTGAATTTG
>CAZIFN010000029.1:0-14908 GCA_964538205.1 uncultured Mycoplasma sp. | reverse complement strand
TTTAAAATATGTCATTATATTATATGATTTTTTTGTAAAAAACCGAAACTCAAATTACAAATTGTATTGATTTTTAAATGCTACTGTGCTATAATCTTGGTTGTCAAGTTGTAGATGATCCGCTGTTTTAGTTGGGATATGATCATTGGTAAATATTTTTAGAGAGGAGAACTAATATGGCAAATATTATTGACAAGATTAATGAAAAACAAATTAATCCTAATGTGCCTGAATTTCGTGTTGGTGATACTGTAAGAGTAGATGTTAAAATTATCGAAGGAAAAAGAGAACGTATCCAAGCATTTGAAGGTGTAGTTGTTTCACGTAAAGGTGGATCAGTTTCTGAGACTTTTACTGTACGTAAAATATCTTCTGGTGTTGGAGTAGAAAGAACTTTCCCAGTTCATTCACCAAAGATAGCTGGTATTACAGTTGTACGTCATGGTAAAGTTAGACGTGCTAAACTTACATTCCTTAAGGATAGAGTTGGTGGATACCGTATTAAAGAAAGAGGACAAAAATAAGGTGACACCTTATTTTTTCTTTTTTAGGTGATATTTATGAAAAAGTTTTTTAAAGAATATGGTTCTTATATTTTAATACTCGTTATAGTATTATTAATTAAAAAGTATATCGTTAGTCCTATTAGAGTTAATGGACCTTCAATGCTTAACACGTTAAAAGATAAGGATATAATGTTATTAGATGAGATTAGTTATAAATTTAAGGGTTTAGATAGATTTGATATTGTTGTTGTTAGATATAAAAATGAATATTTAATTAAAAGAGTTATTGGTCTTCCTGGTGAAAAGATTAAATATAAAGATAATAAATTATATGTAAATGGTAAAATTGTAAAAGAAAAATTTTCACATGCGGAAACTTATGATTTTGAAGAAGTAAAGCTTGGTAAAGATGAATATTTTGTACTTGGGGATAATAGAGTTAATTCTACAGACAGTAGAATTATTGGAGCTGTTTCCATTAAAGATATTAAAGGTACTACAAAGTTGACAATTTATCCTTTTAATAGATTTGGTAATAAGAAGTAGTATTTATAATTATAAATTTCTTGAAAGTTGATGAAGTAAATGAAAAGATGTTCTTGGTGTAATTTAAAAAATGAATTATATATAAATTATCATGATAATGAATGGGCTCAGCCTAAGTTTGATGATGATTATTTATTTGAAATGTTAATACTTGAGTCTTTTCAAGCTGGTCTTTCTTGGGAGTGTATTCTTAATAAAAGGGAAGCTTTTAGAAGAGCGTATGATAATTTTTCTTTAGAGAAAGTATGTAATTATGATGATAATAAAGTAGAAGAGTTACTTAATAATAAGGATATTATTAGAAATAAATTAAAGATTAGAGCTAGTATTAGTAATGCTAGAATATTTAAAAATATAATTTTAGAATATGGTAGTTTTTATAATTATTTAGAAAGATTTACATTAGGAAAAATTTATTATGAAACTGGGCTTTCTTATTCTGAATTATCAGATGTTATTTCTAATGACTTAAAAAAACATGATATGAAGTTTGTTGGTACAACTATAATTTATTCCTATTTACAAGCCATTGGTATAATTTATTCACATGATAGAGAATGTTTTATGTATAAAAATAATTGTTAATAGTTTATTATGAAAGGAAAAAATTTATATGAATGATTTTGAGGTTATGTTTTCTTCTTTGAATATTGATTTTGTAAAAGTAAGTGAAAAGTTACTTGATGATTATTTAATTATGGTTAATGATTTGGAAATTCAAAGATTGATTTCTGAAAAAGAGAGAACTTATACTAGAGATGGTGAATTGCCTTGGATTAAAGAAAAACTTTCCAATGATGATTATGTATTTTCAATGATTGAAAAAAATACTAATAAATTTATTGGTAATATTGAACTAATGAATGTTTCTTTGGATAGTGCTGAAGTTGGTATTTGTATTACTAAGGATATGCAGAATAAAGGTTATGGAAGTGAGGCTTTAGAAAAAATTATTGAGTATGCTTTTGAATGTTTAAAATTGAAGTCTTTAAGAGCTATTGTTTTTTCTAATAATTATAGGTCTATGCGTATGATAGAAAAATATGGTTTTAGAAAATATGATGTTGTTTCTAATGTAAAAACAGTTAATAATGAAGCGGTTGATGATATATATTTTGTATTGGAATTTGGAGATAGAAAATGAAGAGTGTTGTTGTAACTGGTGCTGCTAGAGGATTTGGTTATTGTTTAGCGGAAGAGTTTGTTAAAAATAATTATAATGTTGTAATTAGTGATATTTTAGATGAGGAATTAGAAATTGCTAAAGATAAGTTATGTAAATTGAATGATAAAGTTAAAGTTGTTTCTGTTAAATGTGATGTTTCTTGTGAAGAGGATTTAAATAAATTAATTGATGAGACTTTGAAAGAGTTTAAAACAATTGATATTTGGATTAATAATGCTGGTGTTAATCAGCCAATGGTTCCAGTTTGGGAATTATCTTCTTCTGTAGTTAATAAGTTACTTGATATTGATTTAAAAGGTACAGTATTAGCAACTAATTTAGTTATTAATCAAATGAAAAAGCAAGGTTTTGGTCAAATTTATGCGGTGGAAGGGCATGGCAGTAATAATGCTTTAATATTTGGTCTTTCTATGTATGGAACTGCGAAGAGGGCACTTACATATTTTTTTGAAGCAACAGCTAAGGAGCTTGATTGTGCTAAACTTAATATTCAGCTTGGCTTAATTTCTCCTGGTATTATGATTACTAAATTTACTGATCATTCTTTGGGTGATGAAAAGATTGAATTAAGTGATAAGACAAAGAAAGTCTATAATATATTAGGGGATTATCCTGATGTGATTGCTAGATTTATGGTGAAAAAAATTATTAATAATAGAAAAAATGGTGTTAGATTTAACTGGTTAACTAATAGTAAAGCATGTTTTAGATTTATGACTGCTGGTTTAAATAAGAGAGACTTTTTTAAGTAATTAAAAAAATAAGTTATAATTTGAGATGATTATAACTTGTTTTTTATATTTTTAATTTTTTTGTATAGAGAAAAAGCAAATTTATATAGATAGTAATATGGTTTATTAATTACTAAGTCAAATTCTCCTAATAGTTCTATTACATATCCATCGAAACCTCTTTTAAACAAATATATTCCATACATTGGATCATCTTTTTCAAATGTTCCAGATATTCCATAAAAATTATAACGTTTGTAATTGTTTTTAATTCCATATTTTATGATTTCCCATTGAATTAAATATTGGGCATTATATTTCATAAAATAGTCATATGAGCCAGAAAACAAATAAATTATTTCGTTGCCAAGAGTTATGAACATAGATCCAGACATGACAATATTTTTACCATATTCTTTTTCTAATTCTTTAATTTCTTTTTGTCTATTTTCTAAATTTTCTAATTCTTTTTCTAGTTCTATTTTTTTGACTTTAGCATTTTTTCCGTTGTTTGTTTTTAAAGTTTCATTAATTATTTTTAGGTCGCTTTTAATATTATTAATTTCTGTTTCTATTTTTTTAGATGCTTTAGTTGTATTTAGGGTACATATTAATATTTTAATTCCATCTTTTAGATGTTTTACCATGTTTTCATAATAAGCGATGGGTCTATCAATAAATCCTCTTCTTTTTGCTGTGTGTTCCATTATTTTTTTGTATTCAGTTAAATTATCATTAGTTATTTCTTTTACTTCAAGACCTAATTTTTCACATCTGTTAATATATCTTTTTGTGTCTTTAGAAAAATTATTAAAAATAGTTTTTTCGTCTTTATTTAAGTTAAGTGCAAACATCCATCTTGGTTGTAATTCTTTTTCAATGGTTTTATTTCTACCATAATATATATATCCTAATTCTTTTAATGTTTTTAGTGTTTCTTCATTATTTTCTCCTGATTCAATTATATTGCCATCAATATCTCTTTCGATGTAGGAAATATAAGGATCAATTTTTAAGAAGAATCCATTATGCTTTTTTATATATATTTTAATATCATTAGTAAATTTTGTTAGCAATTTTTTATCTTTATAATCGATTAGAAAACCTCTTGGTGCATAAAAAATACTTTTTTGTATTGGTGTTTTTCTTTCTAAAATTAGACTGGCGGCAATAATATTATTTTTGTTTTTGTAGCCTAAAAAGTGTTTTTTCCAGCCTGTTAATTCTTTTAAATTAGCCCAGGATGAATGTTGATAAAATGTAAATTGTTCGTGTTTTAAGGCAAAATTATCAAATTCTTTTTCAGTAATATTTATAAGTTCCATTTTTATTGCTCCTGTCTTTTTTATTTTTACTTCTTCATATATTAGTATAAACGATATTATTATAAAAATAAAGTTAAATATATTGATTATTTTTTTGCAATTATGGTATTCTTTTATAAAAGAGAGGGAAAGTTTTATGAATAAAAAGTCTAAAATAATTATTTTAATTATATTTGTTATTATAGTAGTTATTGTTTCTATTTATTTATTTTTTAATAAGAAAGATAATAATAAGTTGGTTTTTAAAGAAGATGTTTATGTTGTTCCTACTATGGATGATGTATTAAGTTCTGATAGTAGCTGGTGTGCTACATTTCAGCTAGTATGGAATGATATGAAAAATGAACTAGTTAAACAAGATATTATATTTAATCCGGAAATAACTATTGTTCAAAATCTTAATAAGGAGAGTTTTACAGAAAGTATGTTGTCTGATGAATATTATTTTAAGACATATGGACTAAAAACTACAAAGTTAAAAAAAGAGATAGAGAAAGGTATAAAAGAAAAGTTTAATCAGGAAAGTGATATTTTAAATGATATTTCTTGGTCAGATGATTTAACTGATGATGATTATAATAATTATTTATTTTATACTATGTTATATAGAGAGTTTAAGTATAATAAAGAGTTTGATGTATTAGATGCTGGTAAGTTTGGTAGTTATGATAATATTAAATATTTTGGTACTGGTAAGAAGGCTAATAGTGAAGTTAGAAGTCAGTTAGAAGTTTTATTTTATGACTCTAAAGATGAATTTGCTGTTAAAGTTAAGACTAAATCTTCTGATGAGGTTATTTTTTATAAAAATCCTACTGGTAATACATTTAATAAAATTTATGATACTTTGAATGAAAAGACTAGTAGTTATACTGGTAATAGAAATTTTACTAAGGCTGATAGTTTTAAAGCTCCAATGATTGATTTTAACGTAAAAAGAGAGTTTAGTGAATTAGAAGGAAGACCTTTTTCAACTAAGTCTGGTGATAGTATTGTAATTGATAAGGCAATTCAAACAATTAGTTTTTCTATTGATGAGACGGGTGGAAGAGTTAAGAGTGAAGCGGCAATTGATACTAAATATATATCGGAAGCAGAGGAAGATAGGCCAAGATATTTTCATTTAGATGATACTTTTGTATTATTCTTGAAGGAAGAGGAAAAAGATGTACCTTATTTAGCTGTTAGAATAGATGATATTAGGAAGTTTCAACAGTAATTGATAAGCAAAAATATATTTTTCTCATATAATAAACTGGGTGATATTATATGAGTTGTGATGATAAATTTGATCAAGTTCTTGAGAATGTTAAGATTAGAAAAAAATTATATGAGTTAGGTATGTGTACTGGTTTAGGTCCTACTGGTCCCAAGGGTGATGGCATTAAAATTTCTGGTGTTTATGATAATATGGATGAGTTTATTAAGGTGCATCCTATAGGAAATGAAGGAGATTGTTATGTTGTTTCAGATAAGTTGGTTATATGGGACTTAAATAACAGTGTTTGGAAAGAGATTTCTATTCCAGTAGGACCTCCTGGTGAAGCAGCAACAATACAGGTAGGTAAAACTACGACAGTTGATTCATCGATGGAGGCTTCTGTTTTAGATACAGTTGTTTCTAATCATCATGTTTTTGACTTTATGATTCCAAAAGGTGTTCCTGGTGACAAAGGGGAAAAAGGAGAAAAAGGAGAAAAAGGAGATAAGGGAGATACTGGTCCTAAGGGTGATATAGGACCTAGAGGATTACCTGGAGAGATTGGAATTAGTGAGATGATTTCTATTGATGGTGTAGAGACAGTTGAACCTTTAGAAGAAGCTTCGGTTATTGATGATTATGAAAATAAAACGCATCATTTAACTTTTTATATTCCAAAGGGTGAAAAAGGAGATAAGGGAGATTTAGGCCCTACTTCTTATAATGCGATTTTATTTATTGATTTTAATGATACAACTAGTGCAGGATTTGCACAATTTCGTAATACAAGAACTATTCCTTTATTAAATCCAATTTTTGAGCTTTCTAATATGACAGATATCACTATTAAAGAGTCTGGACTTTTTGAAATTACTCTTTATGGTAGAATATCTGGGGTTACTGATGATAATGGTGCTTCTTTTTCTTTATATAATTCTACTACTGGTGAGAATGTTTTAGATTTAGTGTTAAAGCTTTCTAAAGGTAATACTTCTGATATGTATTTTTCAAAAACAAGTTTTGTTGAAATTGAAGGACCGGCTACTTTACATTTAGAAACTTCTATTGATAAAATAGATTCTTCTAATATAAAGTTTACATATATGAACATAGTAATTAAAAGTTATACTCTTTAATTATAAACTCTTTGTGAGTTTTTTTCTTTTTATGGTATAATCATGTTAAATAGATTAGTTTTAGTGTATGAGAGGTGTATGTTTATGAGTATAAAGGAACAATTTATAAATAGTATGGAAAGTGATGAGCAATTATTATATTATAATGTTGCTAGTATTAATAAGGGTTCTTCTATACTTGGTAAGTACTTAGCGAAATTTTTAACTTTATTGATTGTTTTTTTGCTTATTATTCTGGCTAGTTCTAATAGTGTGCTTCGTCTTATTTTGATTTTTTTGTTAGGTATTTTTACAGTAATTTTGATTTTTCGTTTTTATAAGAATTTTAATTCAAATGAGAAAATAATAAATAATGAATATTTTATTACTAATAAAAGGGTTGCTTTATTTAGTTCTAAGACTGGTTTTAGAGCTGAGAGTATATTTAACATAAAGTTTCTTGGAGTTATTAAAAAGAAAAATAATTATGGTGATTTAGTGATTAATTTTAATGGTAAAAATTTTTCGGAGATTTCTCGTAGTGCAATGAAGTTTGATTATATAGAATCTCTATATAAAGTTGCTGAGGTAATTTTTGGTGTTAATCCTAATATAACTTTTATTAGTTAGAAAGATAATTATTGAGGTTAGTTAAATGAATAAAGTTCAAAAAGATACGGATAGTTATATAGTATATAGTCCTGATAGTTTAAAATATATTACTGATAAGATGTATGATGTTTTAGATAATTCTATTAGTTTTTATAAAAAGCTTTTTGATATAGAAAAATTTCGAAAAGTTCAAATTAATTATTTTGATAATATAGATGATTTTAGAAATTTTATATATAATTTAAGAGGTGAAGATGAGTCTCTTCCTAGTTATGCTAAGGGTACTTTTGATAAGGGTATGATTAATGCTTTTATTGAAGTTGATATAAAGGATGAAGTTTTATATAATAGAAAGTTATGTATGGCTTCACATGAGCTTTTTCATATTATGTATCAAGAATTAATATTGAATGAAAAAAATATTGATAGAGTTGTTTGGTTTGATGAGGGAATGGCTCAGTTATTTTCTTCTGAATATGATTATTTCTTATCTTTAGAAAATTTTGATTCTTGGTTTAAACAATTAATTCGTAGAACAAAAAAAATTCCTAATTTGAATGAAATAAATCATGGGATGTTATTTGAAACAGATGAGTATTCTTTATATGATCTTAGTTTGTTAGCTGTTAAATATTTATATGAGACATTATCTTTTTTGGAGTTTAAAAGTTTGATGAGTGATTCTAAAAAGATTAGAGAATATGGTGACTTTGTTTTGAATGAGGCAATTAAATATTATAATAAAGTTTGTTTTGATAATTAAAAATACTTGTTTGTGGCAAGTATTTTTTAGTTTAGATTATCTGGTATTAATAGTTCTAAGTAATTTAGAATATCATTTTTTGTATATTTTGTATAATTTCTTAAATATTCTATTCCTATATTAAAAACAGCACCTAAGTAAAACTTTGATACGATACTTATAGGTATTTTATTTGCGTCTTGTTCTTTACTAGCTTTTAGTCTATTTTCTACATCGTGATCTAAAACATCATAAATAATGTCTGCCATGATACTATTTCTATTATTAATCATGACTGATAAATATAAATCTCTTTTTTTCTCGATATTGTCTAGAAATAATTTAATCATTTCTAAATAGTATTCTTTTGTATTAGTAATGTTTTTATTTTTACTAAGTTCTGTTGTTAGAGAGTTTTTTAATTCATCAATGGCATCAGCAAGTAATTCATATTTATCATTATAATGAGAATAGAATGTAGAACGATTAATAAGAGCATGATTACATATGTCTGATACTTTAATTTCTTCGAAGGATTTTTCTTTCATTAATTCTACTAAGGTATTATATAGGGCATTTCTAGTTTTTATAACTCTTAAATCTTTTTTATTCATATTTATCACCTATGATTATTATAGTTTAAAAAGAGAATTTGTAAAGATAAAATACATTTTGTTGCTTATTTATACATATATTTTGAAATAAATGTTGGATAAGCAAAAGAAAATTGGTTTTGTTGGGGCATTTTTTTTATAAAAAGAATAGAATGTTATAGGTGATGGAGGAATAATATGAAAAAATTTGCTGAAAAAATATGTGAACATAAAAAGTTGATTTTAGTATTATCAATTATATTATTAATTTTATCATTTGTTGGGATGAAATTGACATCTATTAATTATGATATTTTAGTTTATTTACCTGATGATATTGAAACTGTACAAGGACAGAATATTTTGACTGAAGAATTTAATTTAGGAGCATATTCTGTTGTTGTTGTTGAGAACATGAATAGTAAGGATTTATTAAAGTTACAAGATGAGTTTAAGAAGGTTCCTGGTGTTAATCAAGTAATTAGTGCTTATGATGTTATTGGTACTACAATTCCTATTGATATGTTATCTAGTGATTTGGTAGAAAAATTTCATCAAGAAGATACAGATATGATGTTTGTGACATTTAAGGAATCTACTTCATCAATTAATACTATTAATGCTATTAGAGAAATGAGGGATATTTCTTCTAATAAAGCTAAGATATCTGGTATGAGTGCTATGGTACTTGATACTATGGATTTAGCTAATAGAGAAATTTTAATTTATGTAGTAATTGCGGTTGTATTGTGTCTTTTTGTCTTAATGTTATCACTTGATTCATACTTGGTGCCAATATTATTACTTGGAAATATTGGTTTTGCGATTGTTTTTAATTTAGGAAGTAATATTATTTTTGGTGAGATTTCTTATATTACAAAGGCTTTAGTTGCGGTTTTACAGCTTGGAGTAACTACTGATTTTTCAATTTTTTTATACCATGCATATGAAAATAAAAAGAAGCTTAATATTACTAATGATGAGGCTATGAGTGAGGCAATTGTTGATACATTTACTTCTGTAACTGGTAGTAGTTTAACTACAATTTTTGGATTTTTAGTACTATGTACGATGAATTTAACTCTTGGTAAAGACTTGGGCTTAGTTATGGCTAAAGGTGTTCTTTTAGGTGTTATTTGTGTTTTAACTTTATTTCCAAGTTTATTGTTAACGTTTGATAAATTAATTAATAAGACTAAGCATAAATCTTTAACATTTAATTTTCAAAAAATAAATAGTTTTTTTATAAAACACTATAAAAAAGTATTTATTATTTTCTTAGTTTTATTAATTCCAGCATATTTTGCTAATTCAAAAATTGATGTTTATTATAAAATAGATGAAAGTTTGCCTGATACATTAGATAGTATAGTAGCAAATACGGAATTAAAAGATAAATTTAATATTGTATCTCCTGAAATAATACTTTTGGATAAAGATATGAAAACTGATAAGCAACAGGAAATGATTAATGAAATTGAACAAGTTGAAGGAATTGATTTTGTGTTATCATTTTCTAAACTTAAAGAGTATGGTATAACTTTAGAAATGTTACCAAGTGATTTAGTAGAGGTATTTTCTTCTGGTAATTATCAGATGATGTTTTTAAATTCTTTGTATGATGTTGCGACTGATGAGTTAAATAATCAAATTGAGCAGGTTAATGAAATTATTAAGAAATACGATTCTAATAGTATTTTAGCTGGTGAAGGTCCTTTAATGAAAGACTTAGTTAGTATTAGTGATGAGGATTTTAATAATGTTAATTATTCTTCTATAATATGTATTTTGATTATTATGATTATTGTTTTAAAGTCTATATCTCTTCCAATATTATTAATTTTAGCTATTGAGTTTGCTATATTTATGAATATGTCGATATCTTATTTTGGAGGTGTTGTGTTACCTTTTGTTGCTCCTATTGTACTTGGAACTATTCAATTAGGTGCTACAATTGATTATGCTATTTTAATGACTACAACATATCTTAAATATAGAAAAGAAGGTATAGAAAAGAAGAAAGCTATACTTATGGCAACTAATTATTGTAGTAATTCTATATTTGTCAGTGGTATGTGTTTCTTTGCTGCTACCTTTGGTGTAGGTATATATTCTGATTTGGAAATGGTTGGTTCTTTATGTACTTTAATTTCTAGAGGTGCAATTATTAGTATGATTGTAGTAATTACAGTGTTACCTTCAATTTTATTAATTTTTGATTCTATTATTTTAAAAACAACGCTAAATATGAAAGGAAAGAAAAATATGAAAAAGAAAAAAAGTTTTGAGAAGGCAATTGCTAGTAGTATGGCTTTAATTCTTACTTTGATGCCTATTTCTACTTTTGCTTTGTCAAAGGATGAAACAGTTTATGCTAAATTAAATAGTGATGGTAGTGTTAAGTCTGTTTTAGTAAATGAACATTTAGTTAATAATGATAAGCTTGACTTAATAGAGGATTATTCTACTTTGGAGGATATTTTAAATATTAATAGTGATCATACTTATACAAGAGAAAATAGTGTTTTGTCTTGGGAGAGTAAGGGTAAGGATATTTATTATCAAGGAATAAGTAATAAGGAGATGCCTATAACAGAAAAGATTACTTATAAACTTGATGGTAAAGATATTTCTTTAAAAGATTTGCTTGGTAAATCTGGAAGAGTTGAAATTACAATTAAATTTCAAAATAATGATAAGCATATTTATTCTTCAGAAACTTTATATACTCCTTTTGTGGTAACTACGGCTACAATGATTGATACTGTTAATAATTCTAATGTTACTGTAAGTAATGGTAAAGTAGTAAGTAATGGTAATAATTATATTGTTGTTTGTATATCTACACCTGGTTTATATGAAAGTCTTAATTTGGAAGAGCTTAAAGATTTAGATACGATAAGTTTAGCTTATGATACTACTAAATTTGAACTTTCTAGTATTTATTCTTTAGTTTCTCCTAAATTAATTGATAGTAATGATTTGAATATTTTTAATAAAATAGATGAACTTTATGGTAGTGTAGGTGTCTTACAAGAGTCTATGAATCAAATTGAAGAGGGTTCTAAAAGTATTCTTTCTAATTTAACTTTAATTGATAATGGTAATTCTCAGCTAGCTGAAAATTTAAATTTATTAGTTTCTAAGTTGGAAGATGTTAAGACTGGATCTTTAAATATAGATAGTAATTTAGAAAAGATTATAGATAGTTTAGATAGTGTTGTTCAGTCTTTTGATAGTTGTGCAAATTTGGAAAAGATAAATAGTATGAAACAGTTAATTTCTATAAATGAAGAGACAATAGTTAAATTGACTGATGGTAATAGTAAAGCGATGGATGCTTATAATATGTATCATTTAGAGAATATGACTTATAAGGACTTAGAAAATATAAGTATGGATTTATGGAATGCTAAATATACTTATGAAAATAGTTATGATACTAATAATAATTTAATTAATTTATTAACTAAAAATAATGAAGCTTTAAACTCTTCTTTACAGTCACTTGAAGATATTAAGGTACAAATTAATACTTTGAATACTTATTTAAAGGAGTTAAAGATGGGTACTTCTTCTTTATATGATGGTACGAGTCAGTTATATGAGAAGGTAAATTTATTGAATGATAAAACACAGGAGTTAGCAGAAGGAAGTAGTGAACTTATTAAGGGCATGAATACATTGAATACTGGTATTGCAACTTTTAATAGTGATGGTATTAAGACATTAAGTAATTCTTTCAATTATGCAAAGATGCTTTCTAATAAAACAAATTCTTTGTTGAAACTAGGTGAAGAGTATCAAAGTTTTGATATAAAACAGACTGGTGTAGAGTCTAGTACTAAGTTTTTACTTGTTGTTGATTCTGTTAAAGCTCCTAAGGTAGAAAAAAAGGTTTCTAAAGAGGTTAAAAAAGTTACTTTTTTTGATAGAGTTAAGAATTTATTTAAATAGGAATTTTAAAGATAATAAGCGTTTGTTTATTATCTTTTTATTTGTTGTGGTATAATTAAAAGTAAGAGGAAAATAAAATATATAATTTAAGGGTGATATTATGGCTAATGAAAGTAGGAAAGATTTTAATTCTATGATGAGCAATAATAAAGATATGCCAAAGATACAGATTATAGAAGATGAAAGAACAATAAAAAAGTATGGTGGATCTAAGATGTTTTTTGCTCCAGCTTCTTTTTATGATGAATTAATGAAAAAAGTACCTAAGGGAAAACTTATAACTCTTGGTCAAATGAGAAATTATTTGGCAGTTAAAAATGGAGCTGATTTTACTGATCCTATGACAGCTGGGATATTTGTAAATATAGTTGCCTGGGCGAGCTATCAGAGAAGTGAAAATATTACACCATACTGGAGAACTTTAAAGTCGGATGGAGAGTTAAATTCTAAATATCCAGAAGGAGTAAAGTTACAAAAAAGGTTACTTGAAGAAGAAGGCTATACAATTATTTCTAAAGGCAAAAAAAATATTAAGTATTATGTTAAAGATTATGATAAGTTTTTAGTAGAATTATAATTTTGAAATATATTTTGCTAGAATGGAGGGATGATTATAAAAAAATTGGTGTTTTCTATTTTTGCAGTTTTTTTGGTTTTGGTTTTAGTAGGATGTAATATTAATAGAGATGTTAGTTTGGAAGAGTTAAATAGTATTAATGATAAAATAATTGACTATTTTCAAAAAAATGGAGAAATTAGTTATAATAATTTTAGTTATAATTATGTAGATGAAAAGAATATGGTTGTTGTTGTTTTACTAGTTGATAATAGTGAAAAAGAGAGGGAATGGTTTATTAGAAATGTAGTGAATTCAAAATACTTAAGGTTTGAACAAGGAAGTCTTCTTGATTGTGAAGATATTGATGTTTCTAATATAATTGATTTAATAGTTAATAATGGACCTAAAACTTCGTCAAATCCATTTGATTATATCAAGAATAGTCAAAGAGAATATGAGTTATTATTAAATAATCCAAAAGAAACATTTGAATATGCTATTAAAGATTTAATAGTAACTGATGCTACGTCTGGATTAAGAAGTTATATTGAGGCATTATTATGTAGAGAGATAAATAATAATTTTGAATATGATTTTGAAACTGCAGATGATTATTTAGAACATTATAAGGAATATTTGATGAAAAATATTGATTTTAATAGTTATGATGAATATGCTATTTCTTTACTTAATTAAGTATAGTGTTAAATTGGAGGAGATAAAATATATGAATGAGATTTTAGAAAATATTAAGACAAGAAGAAGTATAAAAAAATATAAGAATACAAAAGTACCTCAAGAGTTAATTGATATTATTGTTGATGCTGGAACATATGCACCATCTGGGATGAATAAACAGTCGCCCATAATTTTAGAAATAACTAATAAAAAGATGAGAGATAAATTATCTAAAATAAATGCTCAAGTTGCAGGTATGCCTGAGGGAGTTGATCCATTTTATAATGCACCTGTTATATTAGTTGTACTGGCAAATAAAGATGTTTTAACATATATCTATGATGGTAGTGTAGTAATGGAAAATATGATGCTTGCTGCACATTCGCTAGGGCTTGGAAGTTGTTGGATACATAGAGCAAAAGAAACATTTGAAACTGATGAAGGGAAACAGATTTTAAAAGATTTAGGAATAGAGGGAAATTATGAGGGAATTGCTAATTGTATTATAGGGTATGCAGATATTGAACCAGGTCAACATGCTAGAAAAGAAAAGTATGTTTATAAAGTCTAAAATATATTAATAGTGTGAAATATAAAAAAGTTTTATTTCAATTTGATGATTTGTAAAACTCTACGGTTAGTATAGTAAAAATTTTGTTAAGTTATATTATAATTAAGTTACGGAGGGAGAAAAAATATGGATCAAGCAAAAATTGGAAAGTTTATTTTGAAACTACGTAAGGAAAAAAATATGACACAACAAGAATTAGCTAATATGCTTGGAGTATCTGATAAAACTATTTCAAAATGGGAAACTGGTCGTGGAATGCCTGACTTATTTTTAATGAAACCATTATGTGATGCACTTGATATATCTATTAATGAACTATTAACTGGGGACTTAATAGATAAGAAAGATTATCAAAAAAGATTAGAAGAAAACATTTTAAATACTATTAATTATACTGGTTCAAAGTTAAAAAGAATAAATAAGATATTTAAAATAATACTTGGAGTGATTTTTTTTATTTATAAGGAATTTTCTTCTTAAATAGTAACATTACTCGTTGATAAACATTTGTTTGTAAGTTATTATAATAAATCAAGATGATGGAGGTGTATTATATGTACAAAGCTTATAAGTTTAGAATGTATCC
>CAZIFN010000028.1:0-16070 GCA_964538205.1 uncultured Mycoplasma sp. | reverse complement strand
TGGATAACACATTTTCACTTTTTCTATTGTTCACTAAATTTCACCGGAACTCAAAGTTAATTACTTAACTTCTACAGTAGCTCCAGCTTCTTCTAATTTAGCTTTAATTTCATCAGCTTCAGCTTTAGCAATATTTTCTTTAACAACTCCATTTGAATCAACAATATCTTTTGATTCTTTTAATCCTAAACCAGTAATTTCTTTAACAACTTTAATAACAGCAACTTTAGCAGCTCCAGCATCAGCTATTGAAACAGTAACTGTACTTGGTCCTTCATCTGCAGTATCACCAGCAACAGGTGCAGCTACTGCTACAGCACTTGGATCAACACCAAATTCTTCCTTCATTGCATCTACTAATTCCTTAATTTCTAATAAATTCATTTCTTTTAAACTACTGATAAATTCATCTCTTGTTAATTTAGCCATTTTATTTTCCTCCTTATATTTATAATTTAATTTTCTTTTTGTTGACTATATAAGTCTAAGCAAATTGATAAGTCTCTTGCAATACCCATCATACCACCAGCAAGCATAGTAAGTAGTCCATCTCTTGATGGTATAGTAGCATATTCAGCTAATTTTGCTTGATCAGCTATATCTCCATCTACAATCCCTACTTTTAAAACTAATGCTGGATGACTCTTAGCAAACTCAGCTAATGTCTTAATAGGTGCAATTTGATCAACACCAAATGCAAAAGCACTAGGTCCAGTTAAAGATTCATTTAAATCAATACCCAAATCATTAAAAGCACGTGCCATTAAAGTATTTTTATATACTTTATAGTCAGAATTAGATTCTCTTAATTTAATACGTAATTCTTTAGCTTCACTATCAGTGATACCACGATAATCAAATAAAACTATTGTTTTTGCACTTTGAATACGCTCTTTAATTTCATCAATAACACCCTGCTTTTGTTTTAAGATTGCTTCACTTGCCATAAAACACCTCCTTATTTTATTGTAAGGATGCCATAAAAAAGTTTCTTAAACTATAGACAGTCAAGAAACTTTCAATACTATATAAAGTCCTCGGTAGGATTTACTAATCACCTACTGTCTATGGCACCAACAAATTGTCTTTATTATATACTATATAGTCCTATTTGTCAAAATTATTTTCAACTTTTATTCCAGGACCCATGGTAGAAGCTACAGAAATGTTTTTAACATAATCACCCTTAACTGTTGAAGGTCTTAATTTAATTATGTGAGTAACAAATGCCTCTAAGTTAGCAAGTAAATCTTCATCTGAAAAAGAAACTTTTCCAATAATTCCATGAATATTACCATAGCTATCTGTTCTATATTCAACACGTCCAGCCTTAACTTCTTCAATTGCTTTAACTACATCTACTGTTACAGTACCAGTCTTAGGATTTGGCATTAAACCTTTTGGTCCTAAAACTTTACCAAGCTTACCAAGTAATGGCATCATATCTGGTGTAGCTATCATGGTATCAAAATCAAACCAATTCTCTTTTTCAATTTTTTCAAGCATATCAACGTCACCAACATAATCAGCTCCAGCCTCTTTTGCTTGATTAGCTTTTTCACCTTTAGCAATTACTAAAACTTTCTTAGTCTTACCAGTTCCTTTAGGAAGTACAATAGCACCTCTTAATTGTTGATCAGCTTTCTTAGTATCAAGATTTAATCTCATAGCTACTTCAACAGAACCATCAAAAGAACTAGTAGAAGTCATCTTTACTAACTTAATAGCTTCTTCTTTTGTATATACCTTATTCTTTTCTATTTTTGAAAGAGCTTCAGTATACTTTTTACTTCTTCTTTTCATTTTCTTTCCTCCTTATGTGGTAAAAGCGGATTAATTTTTTCCTTCCACATAGGTAAAACCTATATGATTAATTACTAAAGAATTACTCTTGTCCTTCAACAGCAATTCCCATATTTTTAGCAGTACCTGCTACAATCTTCATAGCTTCCTCTACAGAATATGCATTTAAATCAGGTAATTTTGTTTCCGCAATTTCTCTTAATTGAGCTTCAGTAATAGTACCAACAACCTCTTTAGAACCTTTAACAGAACCCTTGTTTATTTTTGCATATTTCTTTAATAAGAAACTAGCTGGCGGAGTCTTAATTACAAAATCAAAACTTCTATCATCATATACAGATATTTCTACTGGTAAAATGTCACCCATTTTGTCTCTAGTTGCATCATTATACTTAGTACAAAAATCTTGAAGATTGATTCCTGCTGGACCTAAAACAGTTCCTACTGGTGGAGCTGGTGTAGCTTTTCCTGCTGGAATTTGTAATTTAATTTTCTTTATTGCTTCCTTTGCCACGAAAAACACCTCCTATATTTTTTAGTTTTCGCGTAGTGGTAAAAATAGCTTGATTCCCGCTTTAATAAATGCAAACCATGCTCCCACTAAATCTATATTAAAATAAATATAGCCCTTAAATAATAACATAAAGATCTATATATTTCAAGAACTTTATGCTTTTTCTATTTGACCAAGCTCAACTTCAACAGAAGTTTCTTGCCCAAACAAATCAACAAGCAACATAACTTTTTGATTAGGCAAATCTACAGAATCTACTTTTCCATACATTCCATTAAATGGACCTGCTATAATTTTAACTTTTGCTCCTACAGTAAGTTCTTTATCAACATCAAGTCTACTAATACCCATATTACCTAAAATCTTATCAACTTCACTAGGTTGTAATGGTGTAGGCTTAGCACCTTTCCCAGAAGAACCAATAAAACCTGTAACACCAGGAGTATTACGAACAACATACCAAGCTTCATCAGTCATAACCATTTCAACAAGAATATAACCAGGAAACATTTTCTTAACTTTTTCCTTTGTCACACCATCTTTAATCTCAACGACTTTTTCCTCAGGTATAACAACTCTAAAAATATAATCTTGCATATCCATAGATTCAGAACGCATTTCTAATTTTTCTTTTACTTTATTCTCATGTCCAGAATAAGTATTAACTACATACCATTGTTTTTCCATAGTTTACCTCCTTTATAATAATGATTGAATTAAAGCAAATATAACTTCAATTAAATAAAAGAATAAAGAACAAAATACAATAAAAACAATAGTAGCAATAGAATATCTAACCATATCATTTTTTCCAGGCCAATGAACTTTAGAAATTTCACTCTTTACACCATGACAAAATATTCTAAATCTTACCCAAAGGCTCTTCTTAACATCAGAATCTTTCTTACTCTTTTTATTATCCTTTTTACTCTTATTTTCAATATCAGAAGTAGATTTTTTAGTAGTTTTCTTATTTTTTTCTACAGCCATATTTGATCATTCTCCTTAGATTATTTTCAAAATAAAAACACTTCCAAGTGCTCACCTATAAAATAGCATAAACAAAAGGAAATGTCAATTAAATTTGCGATATTAATACCAAAACAGCCAAAATTGCACCTAATAAAGCAACAACAATAGGAACAACAAAGAAACTAATATGAGCACCAT
The DNA here is from genome assembly GCA_964538205.1 of uncultured Mycoplasma sp. Taxonomy (GTDB): domain Bacteria; phylum Bacillota_I; class Bacilli_A; order RF39; family UBA660; genus CAG-877. The sequence continues at coordinate 12,583 of CAZIFN010000028.1, read as the reverse complement.
CACCCATTTTACCTAATTGACCATATATAGAATCATTGACTTTTCTATTAGTAGAATCATAATTACCCAAAATGCTATGTCCATTAGAATAAACCTTAGTTTTTCCACCAATAGAATTACTATTACTATAATTGCTAGAATTATCTCCATCTATTTCTTTTTCTAAAGCTTCTAATTCTCTTTTTCTTCTTTCAACAAGAAAATCACAATAATAAACTCCAGCACCACGCTCAATAACACCCTTATAATAAGGAACATCCTCAACTGGCAAATACATTTCAAACAAATTAAAATTATCTCTTAAAAACTGTTCATTAATATAAACACGATCAGGAAACCTACACCTAATACCAATTGCCAAATCAGAAAGACTAAAAATATTTTTTCTAAAAGCTTCATTCATCTGAATACCATAATCAGAATCAAGAGGTGCTAATCTATCAAATCTTATTTGTTCAATAGAATCATTTAAAATATCTATATCTTTAGGATTAAAAGAAGTAATAACAAAGCCTTTATTATGAATATACTTCATAGCACTATCCATATTTACAAGAAGCGTAGAAACCATTGACTCATCATAAGAAGTTAAAAGCCATTCATCTAGAGTAATACTATCTGAATAATCATTAATTCTATTCATTGCCAATCACCCTACTATAATTGTAATGCAAAATCAAAAAAAATACAAACACTAATAAACTTTTTTCACTTTACTTTGTAAAACTTTTCTTATTTTATAAAGTCTACCATCAACAGTAGTAACAGGCACATCTAAAAGTACACTAATTTCCCTATAACTAAAGCCATTATATCTAAGTTCAAATATAGAACTATCATAAATATCAAACATACACTTAAAGTTAATAAACTGATTTTCCTGTAAATTTTCATCCAAATAATACTCAGGAGTTCTATTATCACTAATATTATAAAAATAATCTTCACACAAAGATGTATTTAAATAATAATGTTTACAACTACCCATCTTCTTACAAAAACCCAAAATTCTTCTTTCAACACAAACACAAGCAAATGTATAAAATAATGTTCCCGAATTTTCACTATACTTTTCAATAGCGTCATTTAAAGCAATAAGTCCTTCTTGAACCAAATCTTCATAATCAACTCTTACACCTTTTGCCAAAGTTAAATAATTAGAAGCTAATCTCTTAACTATTGGAATATACTTATTAAAAATTATTTCTCTAGCCTCATCATCATTTTCTCTCACCATATAAACAACTTCATAATCATTAATTTTTTTATAATCCATAATACCTCTACTTTCTATTACGGATTACCTCATATATCATTATGCCAGATGCAACCGAAGCATTTAAACTATTAGTAGTTCCATACATTGGTATTTTTGCAATATAATCACACGCATTTTTTACCAGTTTAGACATACCAGAACCTTCATTACCAATAACCAAAGCAATCTTACCAGAATAATCAATAGATCTATAATCAACACTATCATCTAACGCTGTACCAACAATCCAAAAATTATTTTCTTTTAATTCATTAATTGCAGACACCAAATTAGTAACTAAAGCAATATCAACATTATCCAAAGTACCAGCACTAGTTTTCATTACAGTAGAGTTAATCTGTACTTGACGATCCTTAGGCATAATAATTGCATCAACACCTGCAGCTTCACAAGTTCTTATAATTGCTCCAAGATTATGAGGATCCTCCAAATGATCTAATATTACCAAAAACTTAGTATCCTCTTTTAAAATATCAGACATACTTTTATACTTGTAATCCGGAATAAATAGTATTATACCTTGATGTAATCCATTAGCCAAACTATCAATTTCTTGTTTTGACTTATATTGAACAGGTATTTTTCTTTTTTCTATTAAAGCATTTATTTCTTTATCAAAAAAACCATCTTTTAAAATTATTTTTTGAATAAATTTATTATTTTCCAACAATTCTCTTGCAACATTTTTTCCATAAACCAACATATTATTCACCCAAAATAAAATTCATTATTTCATTTATTCTTTCCTTTTTATTTTCTAATTCTAAATAACCAAGAATTGCTTCCAATCCAGTCGCATACTTATAAGTAATAATATCACAACTCTTAGGATGAGAAGTAGTCTTATAATTCCTAGCTCTTTTAAAAACACTAATTTCATCATCATATAAATAATCATTATCTATCATTTTTGTTAAAAACATAGCCTGATTAGTTGCACTAACATATGAAACAGCCTTTTTTTGTAAATCATTTACATTAGCAATTCCAGACAAAACCAAGTGCTTTCTAACATAATTTTCATATATTGTATCTCCTAAATAAGCAAGTACTAAAACATTAACTTCCTTAGTATTCATAAATTCACATCCCAAAATAATTTTATCACACAAATGAAAATCTACACAGTAAATTTGTGTAGATTAATAAATTAAATAATTTCGTAAACAGTTCCATCCCTAGTATCAATTAATTTAATTCCTTGTTCTAATAATTCATCTCTAATTTTATCAGCAGTAACAAAATCCTTATTCTTTTTAGCTTCATTTCGTAAAGATATTTGTTTATTTATTATCTCATCATCTATTTTTTTATCAGAAATATCTTCTTTTAATAAATCAAGAGATAAGACTTCATCAAACTTTTCTATTAATTTTCTCTTTGTTCCATCACTTATTGAATTATCTTTTAATATATCATAAATCAAAGTAATCATATTTGATGTATTTAAATCATCCTCTATATAATTCTTAAACTTATTTAAATACTGATCATACAACTCATCAGAAACATCACCAAAACCAAGCTTAGAAATACGATTTTTAAGTTTCAAATATGCTTTTTGTGCACCATCCAAAATATCAAAACTAAATGTTAATTGATTATGATAATATGAATTTAAACATAAATAACGATAACTTAAAGGATTATATCCTTTTTTTTCTAATAAAGAAACTGTTAAAAATTCTCCAGAAGACTTACTCATTTTACCATTTTTACTATTCAAAAACCCATAATGAACCCAGTAATTACACCATTTATGTCCCAAATAAGCTTCACTTTGAGCTATTTCATTAGTATGATGAGGAAAAACAGCATCTTCTGCACCACAATGTATATCTAAATATTCCCCTAAATATTTTATAGCAATACCAGAACACTCTATATGCCAACCAGGATACCCTCTTCCCCATGGAGAATCCCATTGCAACTCCTGATTTTCAAATTTAGAATTAGTAAACCATAAACCAAAATCAAAAGGATTACGCTTAGCAGAATCAACTTCAATATCATTTCTAACAGCAACCAATAAATCATCACTATTACGACCAGAAAGTTCATAATAATTTGAAAACTTAGATGTGTCATAATATACATTACCATTAGAAATATATGCATAACCATCTTCCAACAACTTCATAATAATCTGAATATACATTTCAATATTATCAGTAGCATTTGAAACAACATCAGGCTTTTTAATATTCAATTTACAACAATCATCAAAAAAACAATCCGTATAAAATTTTGCTATTTCTAAAGAAGACTTATGTTCTCTTTTAACCGCAACACTCATTTTATCCTCACCAGTATCACCATCACCAACTAAATGTCCAACATCTGTAATATTCATTACTCTTTGAACATCATAGCCTAAAAATTTTAAACTTTTTTCCAAAATATCCTCAGAAATATAAGTACGTAAATTACCTATATGAGCATAACTATAAACAGTAGGTCCACAAGTATACATCTTTACTATACCTTCCTCATTAGGAACAAACTCTTCAACTTTTTTTGATAATGTATTAAACAATTTCATATTTTCACCTCAACAAAGTTAGTATAACATACTATTCATAATAAATAAACTAATGAATATTAGTAAAAGTATCTATATACTTTCTCAACACTTTATCCACATGTCTAGCCCCAAATTCTTTATAATTACATTCCAATTTAATTTTATTCACAAATTCTGTGGAAAGAACATTTTTATCAAACCCTAAACTAACAGCCCTATTAAATATTATTTTAGAAATTGATTTACTATCAATATCAGAAAAATATACAACTTTATCAATACGATTAATAAATTCAACACCTAAAAAATCCTTAAACTTTTCATACACTAAACTATTATCAGATGAAAAACCAATTTTTTTATTATTTGTACCTAAATTTGAAGTCATAAAAATAATTACATTACTAAAATCAACACGTTGTCCATAAGAATTAGTCATATATCCTGCATCCAACACTTGTAAAAATAAACGTAAAACGTCTGGATGAGCCTTTTCTATTTCATCAATTAAAAACACAGAATACGGATTATCTCTTACTTTCTCTAAAATACAATTATTATCATTATAACCAATATATCCAGCAGGAGAACCTATAATTTTACTAATAGAATGACTTTCTTTATATTCACTCATATCTAATCTAATAAAAGCATTCCTTGAATATAATAGTTTAGCATACTCTTTTACAAATAATGTTTTTCCAACACCAGTTTTTCCGACCAATAAAAGTGAATATGGAACATTTTTATTAATTTTAGTAGAAAAAACCAATTCCAACACATCTTTAATAACATCATTCTGACCAAGAACCATTTTATTCAAATGTAAAGCTATACTGTTTTTATTAAGCTTTAATATATTTTTAACCGGAATTTTAGTTTTATCATATATAACATCATATAATGTATCTTTAGTAATATTCTTAATACATTTATAACTATTGTTTTTAATAAAATTTTTATTAACCAAAGTTTCTAATTCCTCTTGTTCTTCTTTCAATTTACTTGCTAATTTATAATCATGATTAATTATTGCCTTATTCTTTTTATTTTTAATATCATTAATACTAATAGCCAACAATTTATTCTTCTTTTCATAAGCATTATCAATAATAGCAGTCTTACTACAAGCCTCATCTAAAATATCAATAGCTTTATCTGGAAACTTTCCAACATTAACATATCTATCAGCAAGTTCAACAATCATTTCAATAATTTCATCACTTATTTTTACACCATGATAATTTTCATATATTTCTCTAAGCTGATATAACATCTTTTTTGTTTCTATAACATTAGGCTCTTCAATAAATACTTTTTGAAAACGTCTATCTAACGCCCTATCTTTCTCTATATACTTTTTATATTCATTAATAGTAGTAGCCCCAATAATTTTAAGTTTACCACGTGCTAAATATGGCTTTAATATATTAGAAGCATCTATAGCACCCTCCGCACCTCCAGCACCAATTAATGTATGAATCTCATCTATAAAAAGTATAATATTATCTTCACTTTCTAATTCACTTATTATTTTATTTATTCTCTCTTCAAATTCACCTCTATACTTAGTACCAGAAATTAAACTAGACATAGAAACACTCAGTATTCTATAATTTTCTAACTTTTTAGGTACACTTAAAGAAACAATCCTCCTTACTAATTCCTCAACAATAGCTGTTTTACCAACACCAGCATCACCAATAAGTATCGGATTATTTTTAGTTCTCCTAAGTAAAATTTCAATCAAACGTGCTAATTCATTATCCCTTCCAACAACAGGATCAAAACCCTCTTCCCTACACTTTTTATTAAGATCTACTGCATATTCTTCCAACAACAAATTTTTACCTCTTCTACCAGACCTATATACCATCCTATTTGAAAACTTTTCATATAATAAATCTATATCAATATTCATCCCTAATAAAATTCTATTCGCAACACCATCACCTTCTTCTAATAAAGAAATAAATAACTTTTCAACAGTAACTATAGAATCCTCATCCTTACAATCTAAAATAGCATTTTCAATAACCCGTTTTAATAATGGTGTATATAAAAACCAAGTATTACTAGTCTTACCAATTCCAATTATTTTAATTATCTCATCTCTATACCTTTTATATGTAATTTTATATTCACTCAACAATTGAGTAATAGATAAATCAAAATTATGCAAAATGGCTAATAATAAATGTTCGCTACCAACATATGGATGCTTTAAATCCACCATTTCTTTTTTTGCCATCAATAATACCTTTTGCGAATCCTCATCAAATTTTGAAAACAAAACAATCATCTCCTTAAGATAATTTTATTTCTAGTATAACCATAAATGCAATAAATTACGTCCACAAAAAAAAGACAAAAAAAGCAAAAAAAAGAAGCTCAATAAGAGCTTCAATATTAAAGTACTACTAATAATGTAAACACAATTAATAATACAGCTAATAATTCTAACAAGAATTTCCAAATAGACTTAATCCAAGAAGTATATGGAATGTCTAGATATTCTAACACAATCATTAATATGAAACTAGTTGGAGCAAAAATAACTCCGAATCCATACATAGCTTGGAAAACAACGCCTACAGCAGGATAACTTGCAGTATCACTTACAACACTTGTAAAGTATAATAATACACTTTGGAAAGCATAAGCAGGATCAACATTAAAGAATCCAGCTAAAGTAGCAACTAGTGAAGATAAAACAACACCCAAAACATTAAACTTATCAACAACTGACAATAATGCCTTATAAATAACTAGCTGGAATGGATGATAAGTAACAATTACTAAACATGTATATAGTAAAATTACAATTAATCCTAATGGTAAAGCCTTCTTAATTCCATCAATAAATCCATTTAATATATCACTAAACTTTACTTTGTATATAAATGCTAAGAATAGAATAATAAGAGCCATAGGGAATAATAAATCTATTATAGTCCAATATCCAAACGCATTTATAGTACCAAACAATTTAGAAAAGATTGGGAATCCAAACAATTCAAAATTTAAAACATTAGTAGTTGCTGTTGAAAAAGCTTCTACTCCAAATCCTGTAGCCCAAGGCATAAATGCTAATACAACTAAAATAAATAAAATTACAAACATAGTAACAAATGGCCATATATTATGATTACCATTAGAAGATGGACTAACAAACTTATCTACCTCAGAATGTTTAACATTTTCTTTTACAACAATAACTTCTTCATCTTTTAAAGCTGCTTTAATATTTTTCTTAGAAGAAGATTTTGTATTCTTTTTACTAGTAGTTTTAGAAGCACTAGATTTAGACTTACTCTTAGTTGACTTAGTATCTTTATCAGATTTAACAGTCTTCTTAGTAGTCTTTTCTTTTTTCTCTTCTACTTTTTCTATCTTAGAATCTACTTTCTTACTATCTTTCTTAATAACCTTAGTAATAGTATTAGCCTTTTTAATATATAAGAATACATTAACAACTAATAATATTAAACCTAATAATAAGATTACAACTTTAGTTATTACTTCAGAAGTAATATCAAGAGATAATATACTCATAATCATACTAGTATTACCATAAGCATAAGTAGATCCAATCAAACCAACAGCAGTAGAACCTACCAATGTCATAGCTGCTACAATCTTATCATATCCCATTAATAAAATTATAGAAATTAACATAGGGAAAAATACAAGTAATGGAATTTGCATTCCTCCTAATGAAACCAAAGCAGCTATTAATAGCATAATTACTACTAAAGTTAATTTTTCCTTTCCTTTAGTCATTCCAACAAATTTGTCTAAGAATGTACGATAAGCTGGTATCTTATTTAATATTCCATAGAAACCACCAATAGCTAAAATGAAAAATGCTATATAGCCAAAATAAGATAGAGCTGTAACTGGATAATTGAATAAATCAAATAATCCCATTTGAACGCGTCCTTGATCAAGATACTGGTCTGAATAATAAGCAGCTGGTAATACCCAAGACAATAGCATAAGTGCTAACACAGTAAGAAGAACAATTTTAATGACTGAACTCTTATCACGCAAAGCAATAATAATTAAAACAAACTCTGCAAGCCAAAGAGCAGATTTTACCAAAATCCAATTATCATCTGGTAAAAACCAAGACACAAGCATTAAAAATGTTACAATCAAAAGAACGATCTTTAAAATATTGTGTTTTTTCATAATTAACCTCCCACTATAATTATACTACATGACGTCAATTTTACAAGTATTTACACCATTTTTAATAAAAAAAAGTAATTTATATTGACTTTTTATTATTAAAAATAATAACTAATCAAACAATAAATTACTTAAATTTATCTCTGCTTCATAGTCGGAAACAATAACACATCGCGAATAGATTCTTGTTCTAAGAAAAACATACACAATCTATCAATTCCATATCCTATTCCACCAGCCGGAGGCATACCATACTCTAAAGCTTCTATAAAATCCATATCTATATCATTAGCTTCAAGATTACCTAAAGATTTTTCCTTAAGTTGTTCTTCAAAACGTTCCAACTGATCAATAGGATCATTTAATTCAGTGTATGCATTAGCAAATTCTCTACCAGCAATAAACAATTCAAATCTATCAACAAATCTTGGATCATCTGGATTTTTCTTAGTTAATGGACTAATTTCAACTGGATGACCATATAAGAACGTAGGTTGAATTAAAGTCTCCTCAACATACTTTTCAAAGAATAAATTAACAACATGTCCAAAACTTTTTTGATGTTCTTCCACAAGAATATTATGTTCCTCTGCTAAAGCTAACACCTCATCAACACTCATTTCTTTATGAAAATCAATCCCAGTCTTTTCCTTTATAGCATCAACCATACTAATACGTTTCCATGGTCCAGATAAATCAATTTCATGGCCATACCAAGTAAAAGTAGTACGATTAAAAACTTCTTTGCCTATAGTTTGAAACATTTCCTCAGTCATATCCATCATACCTTCTAAATTACTATAAGCCAAATATGCCTCCATTAAAGTAAATTCAGGATTATGTTTTGGATCCATACCTTCATTTCTAAAAACTCTACCTATTTCATAAACTGCTTCCATACCACCAACTAAAAGTCTTTTTAAAGGAAGTTCCAAAGCAATTCTTAAATACATATCTAAATCTTGAGCATTATGATGCGTTACAAAAGGTTTAGCACTAGCCCCAGTAAGTAAAGTAGAAAGAATAGGTGTTTCTACCTCAGTAAAACCTCTATTATCCATAAAATTCTGAATGCATCTAATTATTCTTGGTCTAGTAAAAGCTATATTCTTTGACTCTTCATTCATAATTAAGTCAACATAACGTCTTCTATATCTTTCCTCAATATCAGTAAGACCATGGAACTTTTCTGGCAAAGGTCTCAAAGCTTTAACTAAATGAATATACTTTTTAGCTCTAACACTAAGTTCACCCGTATCAGTTCTAAATATAGTACCCTCAATACCAATAATATCACCAATATCTGATTTTTTAAATAAATCATAATTATCTTCACCAACGGCATCTTCTCTTATATAAATTTGTAACTTTCCATACCTATCCTGAATATGAAAGAAACCCGCTTTTCCCTTACGACGCTTAGTCATAATTCTACCAGCTACAACTACTAACTTATCATTACCCTCTAAATCTTCCTTAGAAAAAGACGCATATAAATCATTTATTTCTTTTGAATTAGTATTAGTATCAAATCTATGTCCAAACGGATCCATACCTTTCTCTCTAATTTCCAACGCCTTAGCTCTTCTAACTAACTCTTGTTCAGTAAACTCCCTCATATAATCCCTCACTTCTATATTTTTACCACATTAGTATGTGCTAACTTATCATGTAAACCTTGTCCAGACTTAGACCACATAACCATAAAAGCACATATTAATAATAATATATATTTAATAAAGCTACATAAAGCAACTCCATAAAAATAAACTGTTTCACTACCAAATATAACAATAGTAAATGAAATCATATCAATCAAAATAGAATTAATAATTAATGATCTAAAAATAAAACTATTCATAGTCAAATCCCTATCATCATTACTAACAACTTTAATCTTTAATATTTTCTTACCAATAGTTTGTCCAGAATTATAATATTGATATACAACAAAATATAAAATTGACAAAAATAAAGTCACTAAAGATACAATTCCCTCTTGTTTTGCCATTTGATAACTAATACCTTTTACTTCATCAACATATGTATTAACATCAATCTCACCAGAACTATATTTTTCAATAACCTCATTAGTATTATCATTTAATTTGTTAATAGACTTACTATCTAAAAATGGATAAGAAATTAAAGAAGCAATACTAGAAATTATTAAAATATCTATAATAAAAGCTCCAAATCTTTGAATGAATAATGCCCTATTTGTCATTAATCAACACCTCCTTATATTCCTCAAGTACTTTGATTATATCACAAACCTTAGTAGTTTTATAGACCTTATTTTTAACTTCATTAGCTAAAGGCAATCCTTTTAAATACCAAGATATATGACTCCTAATTTCTAAACAAGACTGTTTTTCGCTCTTAAATTCAAGTAAGTAATTTAAATGTTTAAATATCATATCTACTCGTTCAACAGGACTAACTTTTATTAACTCTTTTCCCTCTAAATAATTAATACAATTTTTAATAAGCCAAGGATTACCAAGTAAAGCTCTACCAATCATAACTGCATCACAATTAGTTTCATCTAACATTCTTTTAGCATCTTCAGGGCTTTTAATATCACCATTGCCAAGTACCGGAATTGAAACACTTTGTTTTACTTTCCGAATAACATCCCAATCAGCAACACCAGAATAACCTTGACTACGTGTTCTAGCATGAATACAAATTGCTTTGGCACCAGCTTCCTCTATTTTCTTTGAAACATCTACAGCATTTATATGATTACTATCCCAACCAGACCTAATTTTAACAGTAACTGGTACAGATACACTAGAAACAACAGCTTTAACAATTTCATACACTTTATCCGGATTTTTCAATAAAAAAGATCCTGCCTCAGATTTAACAGCCACTTTAGGAACTGGACAACCCATATTAATATCAATAAAAACATTACTATATAAATTACAAATCACACTTGCAGCCTTTGCCATAGTTTCTGGACTCGAACCAAAAATTTGAACAGCAACAGGTATATTTAAAGTATCTATACCCTTTAACATATCAAAAGTCTTTTTATTTCCTCGAACAATAGCCTCAGAACTAATTAACTCTGTAACCGCATATCCAATTCCAAATTCTTCACAAATTTTCATATATGAAGGATTAGAAACACCAGCCATAGGAGCCAAACAAATCCTATTTTTAATTAAAATATCACCAATATACCATTGCATAAATATAACACCTAACTTTTCTTCTTTTTTAATATATCCCTAATTTCCTCCAATAATAATACTTCATCACTTTTTTTAGAAACATCAGATTCTGTTTCTTCCTTTTTTCTTCTAAAACGTTCAAATATTTTAACAAAAATAAATATACAAAAAGCCAATATAAGAAAATCAACAACAGTCTGAATAAAAGATCCATACTTAATAACAGAATCCCCAAATTTAATACTTAAATCCGAAAAATCTAATCCTCCAAGTACCAATCCAAGAATAGGCATTAAAACATCATTTACTAAACTTGTAACTATTTTACCAAAAGCAGTACCAATAATTACACCAACAGCCATATCAACAACATTACCACGAGAGATAAATGCTTTAAATTCAGAAAAACCCTTTCCAATCTTATTAATATCCTTCTTCATATAATCCTCCCAATAAATATACTGTTATTATAATATGAAATAAAATAAATTCAAGAAAAAAGAGTTAAATTTATGAATCTAACTCTTTTAATAACTCAGCTTTATTCATCTTTGAATAATTCTTTATACCCTTTTCCTTAGCTATTTCCCTAAGTCTAGTAATAGACATAGACTCATAACTAGATTCCTCATTTTCCTCAGGCATTTTACCATTTTCTACCAAATAATCAATTTGTTCCTTTGTTAATGTTTCATATTCTAACAAAGCATCCGCTATTAACTTTAACAAATCTTTATTTTCTTTTATTATTTTAGTAGCTTTATCATGACAATCATTAATAATTTTTCTCATTTCCATATCAATTTCATTTGCTACTTCATTAGAAAAATGTTGACTCTTATTATAATCTCTTCCTAAGAAAACACTACCTTCTTTTTGTTCAAATTGTAATGGTCCCAAATCACTCATTCCATATTCAGTAACCATTGCTCTAGCAATTTTAGTTGCTTTTTCAAAGTCATTATGAGCACCTGTAGTAATTTCTCCAAAAACAACTTCCTCAGCTGTACGTCCTCCCAATAAACCAGTTATTTCTTCTAACAAATCTGTTTTAGTAGAACATAATTTTTCAACAGTTGGAACCATCATATTATATCCACCAGCTGATCCTCTAGGTATAATTGTAACTTTTTGAACATCATTTGCATTATCAAGTTTTAAACCAATAACAGCATGTCCAGCTTCATGATAAGCAACAAGTTTACGATCATCTTCACTATATTTATGTGAAGTTTTAGCAGGCCCCATTAAAACTCTATCAGTAGCTTCATCAATTTCACTCATAGTTATTTTTGTCTTATTTCTTCTAACAGCAAGTAATGCTGCCTCATTTAATAAATTCTCTAAATCAGCACCAGAAAATCCTGGAGTTCTTTTAGCCAAATTTGCCAAAGTAAGACC
>CAZIFN010000027.1:0-16162 GCA_964538205.1 uncultured Mycoplasma sp. | reverse complement strand
TATTTTGCTTCATATATCATGGTTAGACCATTTACACAGAATTTTTTACACTCTCCATTAAGTTGTCATTTTTTTATGTAAGTTAGTCTAACGATTTCATATAAATTGTTTAGTTTACTACTATAATTATCTTTAATTTCTTTAATTAGCTTGGTTAGTTTTTCTGAAAAAGTTAATTCATCTTTAGGAAATACTTCTTCATATAAATAAGTTAGTTTTTCAACATTTTTTTCTTTTTTTAAATATTCTAGTTCTTTTAATAAATATTTCTTTTTAGAAGATTCATCTCTTGTTAAGAAATAATCAATACTATATTTTTCAATTAACTCATATTCAAAATCTTCTTCATCAATTAGTGTAGTCTCATCAATTACATCAGATTCTTCATCTAATAATAGATTACTTCTACTTATTACTATTCCTTTGCTATTAAATTCTAATGCCAATACTTTATTTAAATCACAAAGTAGACAGCCATATTTAATATCTTTCTTATTTTTATAAGAAATAGTATTACCTTTTATACTTTCCAAAAATGAATTTGGAACTTTTATTTTATATGTAAGTATTTCTAACATCTGAGATGAATTTATTCTAATTAAAGGTATTCTTTTTATGTGTTCAAAGCAGTCATCTTCTTTCCATTCATAAAATTCAAAATATTCTTCAGCATCATTAAAATTAAGTAATATATCATATATGTAATTCATGTTTTTTTTCCTTTCCAAGTATAGATAGTTATTATTTGTATTATTAGTCCTATTATGAATAAATAACACTCTTTTTGTTTTAAAATATATATTATATATTCGTTTATAGTATAGCCAAATGTAAATAAATTAATGTATATAATTATATATGTTATACCAAAGACCATCATAAAGAATGATATAAGCATTATTAATATTCTGGTTATCATAATTAATATTATGTCTTAAAGTTTTTATAATTTACAAAAAAAAAGCACTATTTAAAGTGCTATTTATAATAAATTGAATTAAGAATACTATCATTGTATGCCTGACAAGACTCTTTATTAGCATTTTTCTCTTCTCTAAATTCATACATATATACTTTTTTATTACGTGATGTCAAATATAAATTTACAGTTCCATTATTTTCATAAGTAATATGATACCAAGCTATACTATTTATTTGTAATAGTTCTGGTTTCTTCTTTATATTATAATAATTAGTCATTTGTTCAGCTAAGTTTTTAGGATCACTATAATCTTTTAAAACGTTAAATCGATAATGGCAATTACTGAAGTTATCATTAGGATCAGTTTTTATACCGGCTAAAATACCATGTTCACTTGAGGTAGATGTTGATATTTCGTTTGGTACAATAATTTCGTAGTTGGCATTAATATTTGCATTTTCATCAATTGCTAAGTCACCTTTAAATTGAGGATTTTTACCTAATATTTTTAATACATTGAAATCTTTAAAAATACCAGTTGATGTTCCATTTATACTAGCAATAACTATAGCAACTATTCCTATAATTATACTTAAGAAAATAACGGTAATTGGATTAGACATTTTGACTTGTCCTTTACTAGCTACTATTTCAGTTAATTGTTCATATGAACAGTTTTTATTTAGTTTTTCCGCCATGGAAACTTTACTGTTTGCAAAAAAGATATATAGCTTATTAAAAGTAAGAAATAAAATAATATTTATAAGAAGTGAAATATATGGACTTATATAAACTATTAAAGCTATTCTTGTTGCAAATAAAATTAATCCTAGTAAGACCATACGACGATATAATAGGTAAAATTCAGCAAATATTAAGGCAAATGGATTAAATAAATTTGAAGAAATTTTTTCATATTTAAATCCAATAAAAGTCATTAATAAATTTCTTCGATGAAAGTCAGTAACATTTATATTTTGATTAGTTTCTTTTGTTTTTATATTTTGATTAGTTTCTTTTACTTTTTTATTTTTCTTAGATTTTGTTTTCTTCTCCTCTATAATAGGTTCTACTGGTTCATTATTCATATTATTAATTGGTAAGATATTTATGGAATTATTTAAAAGATTACTATTAGTACTATTAATACTATTAAAAGTGTCATTTCCATTTGTATCGGCTATTTCATCTACTATTGAAGAAAATGGATTATTTGCTTGCTGGCTATTATTTACATTGCTAAATATTGATGAAAAAGTATTATTTTGATTATTGTTAGTTTGCATATTAGAATTATTTGGGGAATTAAAATTATTATTTTGATTATTATTCACATTATTCCTCCTCTTTATAGTAGTCTAATTCCTTCTTTTCGCTATATTCTAGTTTTGAAACATCTACTCTATTTATTGTTTCAAATTTCTTGGTAATTTTGTCTGTAGTTATTGAAACGTTTTCAACATCTTTATTTACAGTTTGAATACTTCTAGCTAGTTTGTCCCAACGTTCTTTGTAACGAGCAAATTCCAAGCCTAATTTATTAAGTTCCTCATGAATGATAGATGTGTATTTATCTCTTTCCATGTTTTTTATAATCATTTCTACTACAGTTAATGTTGATATTAAAGTTGTCGGACTAGTAATCCAAACTTTCTTTTTATATGCATAATCAATTATGTCTTGATGATAGGCATTTACCTCAGCAAATATAGCTTCTGCTGGTAAGAAAAGAATTGCTTGTTCTGCAGTTTCACCAGGAATTATGTATTTACTGCTGATGGCATCAATATGTTTTTTCATGTCTTGCTTAAACATTTTTTCATAATTATCACGAGAAGCTTGAGGAAGCTTTTTATCAACCATTAATTGATAGTGTTCTAGTGGGAATTTTGAGTCTATGGCAATTGTTCCTAAAGGTTCTGGAGCAAATACTACTGAATCGGCAATGACACCTGTTTTTAAAGTATATTGCAAGCGAAATATATTATCATTTTTTTCTCCGAAGACACTAGTTAATATATGTTTTAAATTTACTTCACCAAAGATACCTCTTGTCTTTTTATCAGTTAAAATACTTTGTAGACTTACTATATCAGTAGATAAATTTTCAATTTTCTTTTGAGCTTCATCAATTTTAGAAAGTCTTTCTATAACGTTCATAAATGTTTTGTTAGTTTTTTCAAAGTTTTGATCAAGTCTTTCATTAACTTTATCATTTATAGCAATCAAACGTTTTTCTAATTGTTCGTTTAAAGAAGTAAAGTCTTTATTTAAGTTTCTACTTATATCGGTTTTAAAGTCTCCTAGTTCTTTCATCATACTTACTTCTAATTTTCCTAATCTTTCTGTTATATTACTTTCATTAATATTTTTAAAAATTGATATTATACCAATGATTAAGTTAATTACTAATAATATTATAATTACATAATCCATGTTTTCACCTACTTTATATTAGCATTTTTAGATATTATTTTTGATATTGAATAAGCTATTATTATCATTATTGAAATTATTATTATAGAATTAATATCTGCCATACTTTCAATAAAACTTTTTCCAACATATGCCCAGAATGATGTCATAAATATTTTACCGATGAGTAAAGATACAATATACTTCTTTTTAGACATTCTAGTCACACCAGCTAATATGTTAACTAAAAATGCCGGGGTAAAAGGTAGTGTTATTATAACTGTTAAATTAGCAAGAGACATATTTTGAAATTTACATATAGCTTTTTCTAATTTTCTTTTTGTTTTATTACTTAAGAATTTATATATTACATTATTTGACAGATAATAAAAAACTAAATATGATATATAGCAACCTATACATGTTGAAATCCAAGATATAATAATACCTGGAATTAAGCCAAAGGCATTAGCATTTAAGGTTATAAATACTCCTAAAGGTAGTGCGGGTATAAATGATTCTATCATTATCAATATCATGCCAAGTAATATACCACCATTGGAAATAACTTCTGTACTGTACTCAACTATTGTATTAATTAGTTCCAAGTTATTCACCTTCCTATTTTATTATAATACAAAAATAAAAAGGTCTCAAGAAAAGTATAAGTATTTTTTTAAATAAAAAGATATCAGTAAAAACTAATACCTTTTATTATTTAAGCGATAACTATTATATCCTCCATTTATACTTATAGTTTTATATCCTTGAGAATTTAGTTTCTTAGAAACATTTTTACTAGTATATCCTGCTTGACAATATAAATAATATGTATCATTTTTATTTAAATATTTCGAAGGATTTATCATTAAATAATCATATGGTATGTTTATTGAATTATCTATATGTTTTAAATCATAAATATATTTATTTCTAATATCAATTATATTTAATTTATTATTTTTTTCTAGTAACAAAAATTCATTCATATCAATTGTCATTTTTCCACCTCTATAGTATTAAATGAAAAAAAAGAATCTATAGTAATTATAGACTCCTATTTATTATTTAATTATGTATGGATCATTTTCTGTTCCGGTACCTGATGCTATCATTACTCTACTACTTATTTTAACAACAGGTCTAGCATAGTTATAATCGCTGCACTTTGATACTTTAATTAAACCTTTATCAGTAATTGAGAAAACATTAGAGCTTGTATCAGAAACAGCAGTAGTTGTCCACCAGCGATATCCAGATACTAAATAGTTATAATTTTGACAAGATTCATCTTCAGGACTTTTACAGTTTTCATCTATACTGGCATTTATATAATCTGATACTGTTAATAAACCTATACGTTGACTCTTTACAGTAGATTGACATTCTAAGGCATTAGTATTTATTGTACTATTTAAAGATCTTTTTCCAATACAAATATCAAAATTAGATAACTTTGTTTTTTCTATATCATTGAAAATCATTAGGTCTTCTTTTGTTTCTTTATATAGACTTTCTAAGTATTCTTTTATTCTACTAGCTGAGTAGTTATTTATACCAATGTTATATTTATATTCACTATTATATCTATCATCCCAAGAAGTTGAATAACCAGCATATTTTTCTTTAATTAGATAAACATTTTTATTACTATCTATCTTAACTATTCTCCATAAATTTTCACCTATTTTTACATAGTTGCTGACGGTCTCACCACGAAATACTAAGTTATTGTTTATATTATATAAACCGTAGCCAGATGTTACTACTTTTGAGTTTTCGGTAATAGCTGTTGCTAAAGACTTACTACTATAAGCTTCTCCACAATTTAGTGAAGGTGTATAAACATACTCATCTCCAGCTTTTGAAACACTTACTTTTCCTGTACAAGTAACATTATCTTTAGTATATTCACTTAAATCTTTCATTTTTCCTGCCTGAGTTAATGTTGGCGTTTCTATTTCAACAATTTGTAACTCTGTTTTAGGAAGACTTTCTGGGTAGTCTTTAAAATATGAAATTGCTGCATTAGTCATTATTTCTTCTATTTTTTCATAACTATAACTTCCTTTAGTAAACATTGAAGCTATAGATAAAACTAGGAACAAAAGTAGAATACCAGCTACTACTATTACTACTAATTTTATAATAAACTTAGTAAAATCGTTTTCAGATGATTTTGATTTTTTCTTCTTATTATCAACTTCATCTTCTTCAAAATCGTCATCATCTTCTTCAACATTTTCAGTTTCTTCTATTTCATCTTCAAAATCGTCAAATTCATCTGTTTCAATTTCATTCTTATCTTTACTTTTTTTACTTTGATTAAAATTCATATTTCCTAATTCCTTTCATTAAACTAGTTATCAAAAAAATCATCGAAAAAATCATCATCATTATCATCATCTGATAATTCCAATTTATTATCAAGAGTTTCTTCTTTAATAGCATTAGCTTCAGGTAGTTTATTAAATGAAGTATTCTCAAATTCTGGTAGTTTATTATCAGAAGCTTTGTTTTCTTCTTTTTCTTTATTTCTTTTTTCTTCTTCTTCAAGCTCAGCTATTTTTGCATCTATCTTCTTAACTAATTCATCAACATCAAAGTTGAAGTTATCATCAGTCTTTGGTGGCATTTTATCCTTTTTAGGAGTAAATTGATTAGTCTCCTTTGGTTTTGTATTATCATTAAATTCAGGTGTTGGTGCTATAGATACAGTTTTTATATTTTCTGTTTTTCTTTCGACTTGTTTTCTTTCTAATTGTTCGCTCTTTGGATATGTTCTATTAAATTCATTATTATTTATACTACTACTTTGTCTTCCAAATGATCTTGGTGGATATTCAAAGTCTTTATCCTTCTGATTAGTATTTTCAAAAGGATTAGTATCTTTTTCTGCAGCATTCATCATATCTAATAATTTCTTTTTCTTTTGATTCTTTACAAATTCTTTAATATCAAAAGTTTGAACTTTTCTTTTTGCTCGTGTTGGATATTTAGCAATTGGATATTTTTTGCCCCAATCTATCTTATAGTTTGGTGTTACGTGTGTTTTAAATGGTTGTTTACGCATACGAAGAATGATAGCGTCATATAATTTTAGTCTTTGTAAGTCTGATACTGTTACTAATGGTGTGGATGCTGTTTTTTCATCTTTTTTAGATTTTACTTCACCACACATCTTAGATATTTCTTCTAATGCTTTTAATTCTGTTGTAATTAAATAAACTATATTTCCACAGTTACCTCTTATTGTTTCAGCATCTTCTTTTCCATAAACAGCGTCTAACTGGGCAAAGTTTTGAATAATCATTGTAAACCTGATAAGTCTGGAACGAGCAGCTGTAATCATTGTGGTTACGTCTTTTAATGGTGGCATGTTGGCAAACTCGTCAAGTATGAAATTTGTTCTAACTGGTAATTTACCGCCATTTTTTTGAGCTGTTGCGATTAAAGTTTCATATATCTGTTTAAGTAAAATTGTTACTAAAGAGTGATATGTTTTCTTTTCATCTTGAATAACTATAAATACTGCTGTTGGTCTTGCTCCTATACTTTCTAAATCAACGCTACTATATGATAGCATCTCACTTAGATTATCTCGAGATGCAAATAGTTTAACTTTTTGTTTAAATACTGATAAAATACTTCCTTTTGTCTCAGTTGGAGCCATGATTGTACTTGAGGCATTTATTGCGGCAGCACTAGCTGGGTCTTTAGCATTGAAATATTCTTTAATGTACGTAGATCCACCAAATTTTTCTTCACCTACAGTTGTTGCTAGTGAAATACTGTTGATGTTAATTTCTTCTTCTTTAGCATCTTCAAATAAACCTAAGGCAATACCAGAAAAGTAGTCTGCTGATGTTTTTTCCCAGAACGGATCGGCATTTTTATTACTGTCATCGTATAGTATGTTTAATGCTAAGTCGTCTAAAAGTTCGATTGCTTTATCGTGGTTACCTTTTTTCCACATTTGATATGGTAAGGTCATAGGATTCCAAGCACTACCATTTTGAGGATCACGAAAGTTTAGAAGAACAATTTGATAGCCTAGTTCTCTAAGCATTAAACTATGTTGTTCATAAATTTCACCTTTTGGATCGGTAATGATCATTGATTCTTTTGCTTTGGATAAACTACGAACTAAAGGGTGAACGAAACCTTGAGTCTTACCAGAACCGGTTGCTCCAATGATTAGCGAATGATATTCACCATTATCAACCCAGAGTTCATTTTCTTTAACAATTAATGGAAGTCCAGCAGCTTTAGCTCTTCTTTGCTTTACTTCAACACGTTCTAGTTCTTCCTTGATTTCTTTATCTTTTGCCCAACGTGAATAACCTTTGTCTTTTTTTTCTGTAGTTAATCCAAGTCCTTTTTCTCTTTCAAAAAAGTAAGAACTAACACTTACAAATAAAGCTAAAAGTGCTAACAGGAAAAATGTTAAAGTAGCTATTATATATTTAGGTCCAAAAGCTGGAAGAGGATTAAATCCAGATAAAGTCCCTTCTGCGGCAAATGTTGCTAAATTTACTATTACAATGGCTACTATATATAATAAAAATAAAGCAAAAACTCCAAAAATTAATAAATCATGCGGATCAGCTCTAAATTTAAATTTCATGTTACTACTCCCTTTCTGAGTTTATTATAACATTAACAAATCAAAACGTCATTAAATATTTTATTGATTGCTAACTATAATACTAAATTTATCATTATTAAATTGATATAACATATCTATAGTCTTTTCTACGCTATACTCACTACAAGATAAGACTATTTCATACTTATTATTATCATCTACATCTATTATAGCACTTATATAAGGCTTACAGCCATTAAGACTTCTGTTTTTATCAATTGATTTATAAATTGGATATATTATATCATTTTTTTCCATAAATACTATACTAAAAATATAATTAGGATTACTATCTTTTGGAAAAGCATTACTTACCATATAAAACTCTTCTTCTTTTCCATCATTATCAAAGTCAACTTTAATATGATTACTAACAGTTAATTCACTATTAGTTGAAAGATTATTTTCAGTTAATACTTCATTTACTTTAGTGTAATCAGATATTTGTTCTTTATTAAACTCTTTTACTTTCATTTCATAATTAGCACTATAAGCTAATAGTGTTCCTGAATAAGAATAAGCATTTCTATCTTTATCAAATAAATACCATTTATTATCATATACCATACTGTATTTACCTATTTTTTTATTATCTACAAAGACAGTAAATTCTTCCCAGTTAAGTTCTTCTTTTTCAGCTACATTAGCTATATTGTACCAATTTTTTTCTTTTAATTGCCAAATGGTATCATTACCTATTATTAATGTTGTTTCTAGTTTAGATTTTTTTAGTTCATCTTTACCATAAAGTAAAAAGAAAACGGTAAAATAAACAACTATTATTATTAAAATTACAACATATCTTTTTTTCATTGGCATCCCTCTCTATTCAACTCTAAAGTAATTAAACTGACTTGTATTTACCCAGTTATATTGTGACCATAGGTCTGTTGATGGACTTCCAGGATCCATCATAATTATTCTACCGTTAGATATACCATCTATTGCTACCCAGTGTTCTCCTGTGTCTCCTTTTACTTCGGCAACTACGTAGTATCCTGAATTTAGTAGGTTTTGTAATGTACTTAGTTTAGCACTTTGAGACATACCGGCAACTGATGTTTTTCCAACATATTTAAATGATGGGGCTACTCTTTCTACGGTCCACCATTGGAAAAGACCTCCGCTTGAAAATCCTCCAACACGACTTAATGCGGTTACAAAAGTACCAGGATTAAAATCACCAGCAACGTTAGTAGGAACACCAGACTTTGCTATTAAAATAGAAACTGAAGTTGCTAGACAACCTATGCTTTTGATTGTTTTACCAGATGATCCCAGTTGAACATTTATCCATTCACCTTCATACTGTTTCCAATTTGCATATGGTCCTGATGAAGCAACAGAACAGTTTGTACTACCGTTTTTGTTACAACTATGTTCTTCAATTTTAGAAACAAGGTCATAATCAGAAATTATTATTTGCTTGTAATCATATCCAGATTTAACTAATTTTGTCCATCTATTTTGAACAGTACTTACATAACCTATATATGAAAGATATCCAGAGCTATCTACTGCTACTTGTCCCAAAACAGAGTTTACAGCAGTTCGCATTTCAGAATTTTCATCTAATTTATCTTTAATTCGATATGCTTTAGTATTAGCACCAGAATATATTGTTGCTCCTGTTGAATCAGCTGTAGTAATATCTACAGTTGTTGAACAACCCTGGTCAGGATCACAATATACTTGATCTTCTGTACAGTTTCTAATTTGCAGTATCATTTGTCCGTTTTCGTTTTCAAGTTTTAAACCACCGGCACCACCCATGGCAGTCGGTCTAGTTAAAGCATAAGTTCTAGCAACAACAGCTTGAACTTTATATAATTCAGGATCATTTCCAGGTCCTATTTCACCATAGACAACACCTAGGACATATTTTTCAAAATCAACTAACTGTTCTCCGGCAACTGGAGTTCCTCGTCCTTGATCTTTACAGTTCATTAATCTAACTTTAATGTTAGATGCATTTATTTCCTTGGTAACAGTTGACCTACCTGTATTTATTCCTTTTATATTATAAGTACAAGTTCCTTGGGCAGTACAGGTATTATTTTTATTATATTTATCTGTTGTTTCTTTATAATTTCTGGCATAATCAATTACTTCTTTAGCCATTCTTTTTCTTTTTGCTTCAGTATATTCAGGAAAATATGCAAGAAATATGTCATTTGCAAGATTTTCTTTAAATAGTTCTTCATTATAACTATTACCATCAAGCATACTTTCTGCTATTTCTCTTATTTTTTCTTTTGACATATCATCATAATTTATAGATGCATCATAACGATGGATGATATGGTATACCGCAACAATTTTTACTGCCTCTACATATTTACCATCAGACTGCATATCTAATTTTACTTCATTAATTAATTCATAAAATTCTTCTGCTTCTTTACTTGATGCTTTATAATTAGAACCATCTGTTTGTTCACCTGCATAGGTGCTTGCTCCAAGAGCATCATCCATTTCACCAGCATCTATAGCTATAAAAATGGTAAAGAATAAGATAATAAAAAAGAAAGCTATAGATATAGGTAGAACAAAAATCATAACTTTTTTGATACTTCCGCTACCAGTTAGATTTACATCTTGCTCCTGTTCTTTTCCTTTATCTTTTTCTTTTTTAAATTCATCCATTAAACCTGAATCGATGCTTGATGATTTATCACCTGAAGTGTTAGAGGCATCTTTATTTACTATTCTAGCAGCTGCTCCTGCTTTATCTCCAGCACCAGATTCATTTACTTTATTAAGTTTTTTTTGTACTTTATTTCCTTTTGGTAATTTATTAACAGTGTTTGTTAGCTGTTTACCTAACATTTCACTACTCTTACCATCGGTTAATTGATCAGCTAATTTTACAGCAGCTCCTGCTGCCATCGCATAAGGATTTTTACTGGCAATAGCTATGTCAGCTGCATTTTTAACATTCTGTGTATTATTTTTATTTGCTCGTTCTGTCTCTTGTTGCGATGAAGAACGATTTGCTTTATAAGATGACATACTATCACCACCTAACTGCTTTCTATAGTCCTCCTCCAGTTCCGAAAGAGTCTAATTCTTCTTTTGTTACTGTAACATTTATTCTCATACGTCTATTTCCACAAACGAATAAAGCTTCTCCTTGGGAATAACGTTTTATACTTTCTTTTTCACTCTCATTTAAATCTATAAGTAATGATAAGTCTTCAACAGCTTGTTTCTTTAGACCCATGACTAAGTAATATGATGAGTTATCAAATATTGCTTTGCCTTGAGTAATAACAGCTGGATCAGAAAAATCACTAGGTTGCTGTGTAATAATGATAGTTCCAGTATTATATTTACGTGCACGACGTTGTACTTGAGCTAAGAAATCAGCTCCTAAAGTGTTTTTATCACCTAATAAAACATGTGCTTCATCTACCATTAGTACAGTATCAACATTATAGTCTAAGCATAGGCCCCAGGCATATTTTAAAACATTAAAGAATAAAGCATTTTTAACTGTTGTATCACTATTCATTAATTCTTTGATATTAAATACCATGAAGTCACTATCTTTTCTTATTGTTGTATGACCATCAAAATAGAATTTTAACTCCTTTGTAATTGGTCTAACCTTTAACTCAAGACGTTCCATAATTTCACGTTCTTGAGTTTGTTCTGTCATTGACATTAACCTACCTTTAATAGTAGCATATACATCACTAAAAGTTGGATAATCTGCTGATGTATAATGTGAAAAATCACTATTAAAGTCAATTCCAAAACGTTTATATGTATCTTGAACAACTTCACTAAACATTGTTAAAACATCTTCTTGAATTGATGGATCATAGTATTTCATAAAGGCTTTTAAAAATTGTAAAGTCCTTGTTAAAACAGTATAACCAAGTCCTTGTTTAATTTCTTCTTCATCAGCATCAATTATTACTTCTAATGGATTTATTAGTCCAAATTCTCCACCTTTTCCAATATCTACTGTATCTCCACCAAAGGCTTGAGTTATATCTCTAAATTCATCTTCTGGATCAATTATAACGATTTGACAGCCATTACGAATATGACTTCTTAATAATAGTTTTGCCGCTGTTGACTTACCAGATCCTGATGTACCTAACATAATCATGTTAGCATTATTTCTATTATTTTCTTTTTTAATTTTATATAAGAACTGATTAAATAGAATTACTCCTCCAGAAAAGTCAACACCTAATAAAGTTGATAATCCAGGATCTTTAATACTATCAAAAATAAATGGAGACATTGCTGCTATTGTTACTGATGGTATTGGAGTACCAATACGTTGTTCTACATCTTGAGAAGGGAAAATTGGTAATATTGATTTTAATACTTTTTCCTGTTCAAAGCGTAGAGAAATAGCTCGTAATTCCATAGCGTCTAAATAGTTTTTAACATTTACTTTTTTTAGTTCTAATCCTTCTTTTGTAGGAGATGTAATCATGATGTGCATTTGAAAGTCAAAAATACGAGCTTGAGATGCTGCTAACATAGAAATAAAGTACTCTAAACTTTCAGCATCTTGACGATATCTTTCACGTACTGTTAAATCATGTTCATTTTTATATTTTTCTTTTAAATCAGCAACTTGTTTATTTAACATTTTTGCCATTTGTTGGAATTGTACTGGTATATGTTTAATTACTACTTTAATACCTGGCATATTAGTTAATGATGATAAATATCCAGGTTGAATATATTTAGGATATGATATAACTGTCAAAATAGTAGCATAGTTATCACTAATCACAAAGTCACTAGGATTAAAATGTAGTCCTTTTGGTGCCAATTGACTTTTTATTCCAATACTCATTATGACATCACCGTCCCAAACTCAGTATTTTCTCCACCATTTAAGAAATTTTCTAAAATAATTCTTAAGTCGGCATTATTAACTTGAGAAGCATTTAAACCACAGCTAGCAAGTCCATTAATCATAGTTCTAACTCTTTTTTGTAACAAATCTACATTTTTATCTTTAAATAATAAGTAATACTCTGTATCAACTATATTATTATTAATAAACATATTACCTTTATTAATATCTTGTAAGATTAATTTTCTAATAGCTGGATTTGGAGCTTCATTATATAAAAGCTGAAGTTGTGCCATATAAACAGATATATCAACAGGACGATCAGCTACAACTAACCAAAATTCAAAATCAATCATATTATAGAAGTTTTTTAAACTTATTAAGATATTTTCTTGAGAATTTTCATCAAGAATAAAGATATTTCTTGGAGTGATTTTTACACCTGTTACTTTTTGATTGTTTGTAGTAACAATAAAACCATTTTGTATTCCTCTAATAGGTAACCAGTCTTCTGTATAACCGGACGTTACTTTTTTAGCCATTCTTTATAGCACCAACCTTTCCATCGATAAGTTTGTCTCGATGTTATATATTCATATAATTCAATAATAATATTTAAAACATTGTGATAGTATGGAATTGGCATTACTAGTAAGCCACAGATAATTCCAGGAGATAAAGCTAGTATTACGCCAAATGTTGATGTAATTGGAAGTAAGGCAAGTATCATAACTGTTGTTACTACTCCAGCTATTAAAATAGCTAAATCACTCTTTCTAAATATTCCTAATATTAATTGTCCTTGCTTTGTATTAGCAGGTATCAAATAATTATTCACTTATATCACACTCCTTTTTATTAATTATGTTCTGTTATATCTACACCAGCTGCTGAAGTTCTACTATCGACTGGCTTGTTATTTTCTGTATTAAAGCTATCAGCTCTAGCTTGTGTACGATGGCTTGGATTCCCAGTATTGTCCATTCTACCTTTATCTCGCCAACTACGGTTAGCACCATATCTTTTAATTTCTGCATCTACTTTATTATCTGCAGATTCTAATTGACCTGAAATTTCTCTTTGTTGGGCAAGGGCAAGTGACATTTCATCAGCATTTGTGACATCATGTACACCTCTACTATCTTTCCATTTGTAGTGTTCATATGTTCCATTTGAATTCATATAAGTATATCTACCGCTCTTAGCATCATCAGTCATACGCTCAGTAAATGCTTTTGAGTTAAGTGCTGCTTTATGTAGTCGATCTGCACTTTGAGTTGTAATTCCTTCATTAGCAAGCATTCTCTCTCCTCTTCGCATCTCGTTAAATGTCATCTTGTCATTACCAGTTATCATTCTTGCTGCTAAATCTCTTCCTGAATTGTAAGAATTTCCTAATGTTGGTGGTGCTTTACCAGAATTGTAAGCATTAATATTGGCGTCAGTTGTTTCTCTAGCAGCATTGAAAGCATCTGCCCAGGTTCCTCCTGCTCTTCTTGCTCCTATTGCTGATAGACCTGCTGAAAGTCCAAAGTGAGCACTTGTACTTTGAATTCCAAGAACGTTTTCAATAAACTTTGGTGCTTGCCTTGCAAATAAGAAAATACCTATCGCAATAAATACGAATGAGAAGATACCTACCATACCAGTTGAAGTTTTAATAAACATACCTTCACTTATTATTTGTTGAACAAGATAAATTGCAAAATACATAATGGCTAATCTTATAAATAATTCTAAATATGTACTTGTTAAAGTACTTACCCAGGTACTGAATGAATCTTGTCCTTTTGCTTCTTTTGCTGATATACTCATGTGACTGATAATCGGAATTGGAGCTATTACTCTTAAAACAGCGAGTTTTAAAGACCTAATAGCTACATCAATTGTATATAAAATTAAAATAATAGAAATTATTAAGGCTACTATTCCACCAATTGGACTGTAGGCATAGGCATATTTTGCAGTTCCTGCTACTCTTTCAAATACATCTTTTATATCACTATATATAGGTACGTAATCAGCATCTTCACATGTATAATTTATTAATGACATAGCTTCAGATACACTTCCTTCTTTATAAACATTTTGAACATCATCCTCTATATCGCAAACCCAGTTTTCTTTGTTTGTTTCTGGATCTTTTCCATCAGCTGGTGCTTTTCTCTTTTTTTCAGGAACTAGGTTTACCCGAAAGAAGCCTTTAAAAATATTAGCGGCAAATTCATCTCCAGATTCTGATAAAGTTTTTCCTTGGTTTTCAGTAGTTGTTTCACCAGAGTCAAGAATTAATTTACCTATGGTATTATTATTTAAAATTCTCTCTTGTAAAGAATATAAGGCTCCAAATAATATTCCATTATTATGTAGTTCTTTTTCCCATTTTGTTTTAGCATTAGGAATATCTATTGGTGTAATTAAAGCAAGAATAACTAAGGAAGTAATAATTCTAGAAATTACTTTTCCTGCTCCTGTTTTTTTATCAGTAGCTTTAGCAGGATCTACAATGCCAGAGAGAATAGTTACTGATAATTTAAAAAGCATAAAAACGCCAATTATTAATTGACATTTATAGTAAAATGATCTAATTAAACTGTTAGAGAAAATCTCAGCAGTCGCAACGTTAAAAAATATTTGATATACATAGCTTAATAAACTATAAAAAATATTATCGAAAAAGATGAAAAGTGCTCTTATAGCGTCAGTTACTATGCCAGGACTCATTAAATCTGTCATTTATATCACCTCCATCTAAACATATTTATACCGCCTGAGCTAAGTCCAAATACGTTTAAAACTACTATTATTAAATCAGGTAAAAAGAATAAAGCCGCTACTAAAATTAGTCTTGTAATTAGGTTCTTTTGAGCTTTATTTAGACTTTCATCATCTGATGTTAGAATTGCTTTAGCAAAGTCTAGACTACTGAAAACTAATACTATTAATGGTCCTAATATTCTTAGATAATTTAGAACTTTATCAATTAACCAAGATACTGAATCTTCATCACATACACATCCAAATATTTTATCTTCTTGTTCAAATTCATTACAATTAATTGTCATTACACCTTTTGTACAAGTGTTAGCTGCTACTAAAATATAATCACTTACTTCAAATGTATTAGATATATAATTATTGTTTTTTATTTCTTTTGCATCTACATCAAAAAAAGTAAATGTAATTATTCCAATTATTATAAGGAAAAGAATATTAATTCTTTTTTTCATAAGATCACTCCAAATACATTATAACATAATAAGTATATCAAAAGAAAAAAAAAATAGCAATTCATTTTGAGTTTCGGTTTTTTACAAAAAAATCATATAATATAATGACATATTTTAAA
>CAZIFN010000026.1:0-16886 GCA_964538205.1 uncultured Mycoplasma sp. | reverse complement strand
TTTTATCATAGATGTGTTTTTTCTTAAAACGTAGAGTTTATGATTTTATCCTGAATTTTACTAGATTTTTATTGACATCATTACTTATTTCATGTAATATTATATATGCGGAAGCACATGAGTCATAACAATTGGAGTGGTACTCAAGAGGCTGAAGAGGCGTCCCTGCTAAGGATGTAGAGCGGGTAACTGCTGCGAGGGTTCAAATCCCTCCCACTCCGCCATGATAAAAGTTAAACCTTATTTTTAAGGTTTTTTCTTTTGAAAAAATGTATTATTAAAAGTCTAAATGAATATATAAGCTATGAATAATAAGTTTTGAATTTATTAACTTGTTTTGATATAATTTTAATAGGAGAGTTGATAATATGCGACGAGTAATAAGAGACTTTTTAAATACATTTAGTGGAATAAATAATTATTATAAATTTTTAATTAAGAAGACTAAGCAATCTTCTTTTGTTGGTATTACTAATGAATGGATTATTGATAATTTTTATTTGGTTGTTGAACATAAGACTAATATTGTTCATAATAAAAAAGAATTAAATAAAATACTTAAAAATACAGATAAGTTATATTATTGTCTTAAACAAATAGCAAGTCTTAATAATTATAATATTTCTTTTAAGACTTTAGTTTTGGAATTAAAAAAATATCAACGTGATAATAATATTGTTTTTTCTTATAGAGAAGTTAAAGCTATTAAAAGTTTATTAGTATTTATTTATACTGAGAGATTAAATTTACTTTGTACTGATTTAAAAGGAAAAATGATAATTAAAGAACAGATAAGTAAAATTATAGAAAATTTTGATAAAGATAATATTAAATTGGAAGATATTATTGGTAATAATTATGATTTATTAAATAATCAGTATTATATATATCAGTTGAATCAGCAATTAAGTAGGCTGGGTAGTAAGAGTAATTCGATTTTTAAAGATATTAATGAATTATTAAAGAACAAGAATATTAGTTTGAAAGAAATCATTAATGATTTTTATCATCAAAAGGTAAATAATAATATTTTGGTTTCAAATATTTTTGGTGATTTAAAATTATTGTTTGAACTTAGTGATGAAGAATTATTTAAAAATGTTTCTCTTACTGAAAAATTGTTATTGAGTGATAGTGTTTATGCAAAGATGACAGTTGAGACTAAAAATCTTTATCGAAATCAAATTGTTAAATTAGCAAGAAGAAAAAGATGTAGTGAATATGCGTTTTTAGAAAAAGTGATGAAGAAAAGTAAGGATGAGGAAAAACATATTGGTTTTTATTTATTTAAAAATAATAATTATAAACTTAGATCTTATATATATATTATGACAATATTTATATTTACAATTTTTTTAAGTTTATTTTTAGCAAACTATTTTATAGATATTACTTGGCTAGGCTTTTTAATCCTTTTTGTTCCTGTTAATCAGTTAGTCATTAAAATAATTAATTCTTTTTTAATTAAGATTTTTCCTGTTACTATTTTACCAAAGATGGATTATTCTTCGGGATTACCAGAGGATGCCGCTACTATGGTTGTCATTCCTACAATTATTAATGATACAAAAAAAGTTAAAGACATGTTTGAAGTTTTGGAAACGTTTTATTTAATTAATAAGTCTGATAATCTTTATTTTACTTTACTTGGGGATGTTAAGACTTCTGATAAGTGCGTTATTGATGCTGATAAAGAAATTTCTCTTTTTGGTCAAAACTTGGTTAAAGAATTAAATAAAAAGTATGGTAAGGAATTATTTAATTTTGTTTATCGTAGAAGATTTTGGAATGAAAAAGAAAATGCTTATTTAGGATATGAAAGAAAACGAGGGGCTCTTTTACAGTTTAATGAACTTTTACTTGGAAAGATGAGTGTTAAAGATCAGAAAAAAAATTTTTTTGTTAATACTTTTAAAAAGAATAAATTAGATATTAAGTATGTTATTACTTTAGATACAGATACACGTTTAGTTTTATCTACTGCATTAAATTTAGTAGGGGCAATGGCTCATCCTTTGAATAAGCCTATTTTAAATAAAAATGGTATTAAAGTTATCTCTGGTTATGGAATAATGCAGCCTAGAGTAAGTGTAGATATTGAAGCTACTAATAGGAGTTTATATAGTCAAATTTTTGCTGGTGTAGGTGGATTTGATACTTATTCTTGTGCTGTTTGTAATGTATATCAGGATTTACTTGGTGAGGGTAGTTTTGTTGGAAAGGGAATTTATGATTTAAAGATATTTGATCAGGTATTAAATAATACTTTTCCAGATAATTTGATTTTGTCTCATGATTTGATAGAGGGTAGTTATTTAAGAGTTGGTTATGTTTCAGATATAGAAGTTATTGATGATTTTCCTTCAGAATTCTTGGTTGATGTAAATAGACAGCATCGTTGGGCTAGAGGTGATACACAGATACTTGGCTGGCTTTTTAGAAAAGTTAAAAATAAAAATAATACTTTAGTAAATAATCCTATTAATTTACTTTCAAAGTTTAAGATATTAGATAATATTACTAGAATGTTTTTAATGCCATCTTTATTAGTTATATTATTGTTTTCTTTTTACTTTGGTAAGAGACCTTTATTATTCTTTATATTTGTTGTTGTAGAGATTTCATTTTCCATATTTTCGTTTATTGCTAGTAAAATGAATTTAAAAAGTGATAAGAAATTACATGTTTATTATAAAAATTTACTTGCTGGTGGTAAAAGTATTATTCTTCAAGCTTATGTTATTTTTTCATGTATTCCTTTTTATTCTAAATTATATATGGATGCTTTTTTTAGAACTATATATAGATTATTTGTTTCACATAAGAATTTATTAAACTGGGTTACAGCTGAGGATGTTTCTCGTAATACGAAAAAGAGTTTGCTTGGTTATATTAAGACTTTTGATATTAATTATATTTTTGGTATTATATTTTTATTGTTAG
Organism: uncultured Mycoplasma sp.; assembly: GCA_964538205.1. GTDB lineage: Bacteria > Bacillota_I > Bacilli_A > RF39 > UBA660 > CAG-877. The sequence continues at coordinate 13,943 of CAZIFN010000026.1, read as the reverse complement.
GAATATTTAATGATTATTTATTGTGTTATATTATTGCTTTTATCTTTTTTACAGCACCTTTCCTTTTATATTTTGTTAGTCATACAAAAAAGTCTATTGATGATATTGGTGATAGTAAGAGAGATAAATTAATTAGTCTTGCTCGTGATACTTGGGAGTATTTTAATGAAAATTTGAGGGAAGAGTATAATTATCTTATTCCTGATAATTATCAAGAAAATAGGGAAGTAAAGTTAGATATGAGGACTTCTCCTACGGCACTGGGATTTTCTCTTGTTAGTGTTGTTTCTGCTTATGAGATGGAGTTTATTGATAAGAAAAGAGCTATATCTTTAATTAAAAATATTTTGATTAATATTGATTCTTTAGAAAAATGGAATGGTCATTTATATAATTGGTATGATATTAGAAATAAGGAAGTTCTTCAGCCTAGATTTGTTTCTACAGTTGATTCTGGTAATTTAGTTGCTAGTTTGATTACAGTTAGAGAATTTTTAAGTTCTTTGGAATGTATAGATGAAATGAAGTTATGTGATAAGTTAATAAATAATACTAATTTTAAGAAGTTATATACTAAGAAGAATGTATTTAGTATTGGATATGATGTTAATGAGGGTAAATTATCTATTTATAATTATAATAAGTTTGCTAGTGAATCTCGTTTAACTAGTTATTTGGCTATTTGTAAGGGTGATGTTCCTGTTAAGCATTGGTTTGCATTAGATAAGTCTCTTACTACATACAAGGGTCATAAGGGTCTTATTTCTTGGTCTGGAACTTCGTTTGAATATTATATGCCTTTATTATTTATGAAAAATTATCCGAATACTTTGTTGGATGAGTCATATTCTTTTGCTTATTTTTGTCAAAAGGAATATGCTTTGAGTATTTCTAGAAAGTTGCCGTTTGGTATTAGTGAGTCTGCTTATGATGAGTTGGATAATTCTTTAAATTATAAGTATAAGGCTTTTGGAATACCATATTTGAAAGCTAAAGAGGATAAGAATAGGCGAATAGTTATTTCTCCGTATGCATCTATTATGGCTTTGGAGTTGTTTCCTAGTGATGTTATTTCAAATATTTCTAAGTTTAAAAATTTGGATATGTTTGGAAAGTATGGACTGTATGAGGCTTATGATTATGAAAGTAAGGATGTTGTTTTAGCTTATTTTGCACATCATCAAGGTATGATTTTACTTGGTTTAGTTAATTATTTGAAAACAAATGTTATTAAGAATTATTTTCATAGTAATTTGTCGATTAAGACTTTTGATATTTTGCTTAAAGAGAAGGTTCAACTCAGAAGTGATATAGATATGAAAATGGATAGTTATAAAAAATATAATTATAATAAAGAAAAAGTAGAAAATGATATAAGAGCATATAATTATATTTCGTATATGCCGGAGGTTTCTGTTTTATCTAATAAGAAATATTGTGTATTACTTAATGATAGAGGAAATGGTTTTTCTAGGTATAGAACTTTACAGCTTAATAGATATCGTAAAGTAACTGAACAAGAGTATGGAATATTTATGTATATTAAGGATATTGATACTGATTATACTTGGTCTAATACTTATGCTCCTATTAATAAAAAGGCTGATAATTATGAATTGGTTTTTGCATCAGATAAGATTAAATATTTAAGAACTGATGGTGCTATTACTACAAAGACAGAAATTATAGTTACTTCTAATCATCATGCGGAAATTAGAAAGGTAACTTTTAAGAATAATAGCAATGTTTCTAAAATTTTGGAACTTACTACTTATACTGAGGTTATTTTGTCGGAGAATATGGATGATGTTTCACATCGAACTTTTAATAATATGTTTATAAGTAGTGAGTATGATAGTAAGAGTAATTCATTAATTATGATTAGAAAAAATAGGAAAGATGCTAATATTAATAATTATATGTTATTTAGGTTAGTTATTGATGATGCTTTGGATAAATATAGTTATGAAACGGAAAGAAGTAAATTTATAGGAAGAGGATTTGATACTTCTAATCCTATAGGAATAAATTCTAAGCTTCGTAATTATACTGGTGATAATTTAGATCCTATTTGTTGTATTAGAAATAAGATAGAAGTTTTAGCTAATAGTAGTAAAGAAGTATATTTAGTTGTTGGTTTTGGTAGAAGTAGGGAACAAATTAATGAAATAATTAGTGATTATTCTTCAAATAATGATTTTGATAAGGCTTTTAAACTTTCAGCAATATCAACAGCAATTAATACTAAGAATATGAATATTACTGGTGATGATTTAAGACTTTTTAATATTATGCTTAATTATTTATATCAGACTACTAAAATATCTGTTAGTGAAGAAAGAATGGATTTATTAAGAAGTAATAGTTTATCTCAAAAGGATTTATGGAAGTTTGGGGTTTCTGGAGATAGGCCTATTATTTTAGTTGATATAAGTGATATAAGTGATTTATCTTTTGTTTTTGATATTTTGAAAGCTTTTGAATATTATAAAAACAATTCTATATTTGTTGATATTGTTATAATAAATAATGAAAATGATAAATATGCTGATATTATAAATAAAGAGATAGATAATGAAATTTATAGGATGTATTCAGTAAATAGTTTTTATCATACACCTGGTACAATTAATGTTATTGATGGGAAAAAGTTGTCTAGAGAGGAAATTAATTTATTTAGAGTTGTTCCTAGACTTAGATTTGATGTTAAAAATCATTTGACTTTGAGTGAGGCTATTTTAAGATTACAGGAAAATAATAAAATTAGTAATTATGAAGTTAGTAAGAGTGAGATTAATATACCATGTAAAAATGATTGTAAGCTTATTTTTGATAATGGATATGGAGGATTTACAGAATCTGGTTTAGAGTATGTTGTTTATAATAAAAATACACCTGTTCCTTGGTCTAATGTCATTTCTAATGAGAATTTTGGTACTATTATTACTAATACAGGTGCTGGATATACTTATTTTGATAATTCTTCGGAATTTAAGATTACTTCTTGGACTAATGATATAGTAGTTGATGATATTTCAGAAGGGTTTAAGTTTAATAATTTGCTTTTTAAGCCGGAAATGTGTACGCATGGAATTGGTTATAGTATTTTAGAAAGTGAGTCTTTGGAACTTAAGAAGAGAGTAGTTGAATTTGTTCCTGTTTCTGATGAGGCTAAATTATATTTGATGGAGATTACTAATAAAACTGATGAAGAAATTGAGTTAAATATTGATTATTGGATTAATCCGGTTTTTGGTAATTTTGAAGAAAAAACAGCTCGTCATATTTTATCAGAGTTTATTCCTGATAATAATTGTTTGAAGTTACGTAATGCTTATAGTATTAATTATGGTGATGTTTGTGTATTTATGTCTTCTTCTTCTTTTGTTGATTCAGCAATTGTTGATAAGATACTTTCTAAGAGTATAAGTACATGTGTTAAATTGGCTCCTAATGAGAAGAAAGATATATCTTTTATGTTAGTTGCTGGCAGAGATGAAGATAAGTGTTTGAATATTTTAGAAAAATACAGAGATATTTCAAATGTTTTTAAGGAATTTTCTAATGTTAAAAAACATTGGAAGGAAATACTTAGTGTTATTAATGTTAAAAGTCCTGATAAAAGTTTTAATTTTATGATTAATGCTTGGTATTTATATCAAACTATTTCATCTAGAATTATGGCAAAGGCTGGTTTTTATCAAGTATCTGGTGCCTTTGGGTATAGAGATCAATTACAAGATGCCATGAATATTGTTTTAGTTAAACCTGATTTTACTAGACGTCAGATATTAATTAATGCTTCACATCAATTTAGTTCTGGTGATGTATTACACTGGTGGCATGATATTAATAATTTTGGACTTAGAAGTCGTTATAAGGATGATTTCTTATGGCTTGTTTATGCAACGATTAATTATATTAATGTAACAGGTGATGTTTCTATTTTAGACTTTAAAGTTCCATATGTTGTTGGGGACGCTCTTGGTACTTATGAAAATGAAAAGACAATGAATTTTAGTTATACTAGTTATAAAGATACTTTGTTTAATCATTGTGTTAAAGCTTTAGAATTATCAATTGCTTCTCTTGGTAAACATGGACTACCATTAATGGGTGGTGGTGATTGGAATGATGGTATGAATAAGGTAGGAATTAAAGGAAAAGGGGAAAGTACTTGGCTTGGATTTTTCTTATATAATATTATTGATATGTTTATTGAATTGATTAAGAATTATGATATTGAATTTGATATTTCTAAGTATGATAAGTTTAATAGTGATTTAAAAGAAAATCTTAATAAATATGCATGGGATGGTAATTATTATTTAAGAGCGTACTTTGATAATGGTGATAAGCTTGGTAGTTATGAGAATAGTGAGTGTAAAATTGATTTAATTTCACAATGTTTTTCTATTTTATCTGGTGTTTGTCCTGTTGATAGAATTGATAAAGTGTTAGATTCTGTTTCAAATAATTTATTGGATGAAGATACTAAGATTGTTAAACTTTTAACTCCTGCATTTTCTAAGTCTTTGAATAATCCTGGTTATATTATGAATTATCATAAAGGAATTAGAGAAAATGGAGGACAATATACTCATGCTGTTATTTGGTACATTATGGCTTTGATTAAAACTGGTAGAGTAAATGATGCATATAATTATTATCAGATGATTAATCCTATTAATAGAACTTTAGATAGTAATCTTACTTTAAAATATAAGGGTGAGCCTTATGTTATAGCTGCTGATATTTATTCTTCACCTAGTTTTTTAGGACAATCCGGTTGGACTTGGTATACTGGTTCTGCTGCTTGGTTTTATAATACTGGTATTAGAGATATTTTGGGATTAAAAAAAGAGGGTAAAGTTTTAAGAATTGAGCCTAATATTCCTGATAGTTGGGATTTGTATGAAATTAGTTATAAGTATATGGATACAATTTATAATATTAAAGTTGAGAGAAATAAAAATATTGATTCTAATAGTTGTAGGGAAATAGAATTAGTTAATGATAAGGAAGTTCATGATATAACAGTATTTATAAAATAGCCGTTTGGCTATTTTTTGTTGACTGGTTATTGTTTTTGTGTTATAATATGGCTAATTTTTGGGGGGTTTAGTTATGAGAAAAGTTTATGTTCATGGTGATGAAATAGGTCGTGTACAAATACAACATGATTGTAGGGCTATGAGTTATCTTATTAAAAATAAAAATATGAGAACTTATGGTGATATTTTAAAGGTTCCTGCTTGGGAGTTACGTTCTTATTTTGATTTCTGGTATGATTATGTGGATATTAGAGATGCAGTTCATAATAAGGGCTATAGTTTACTTGGAGAACATTTGTTACTTGGTTTATCTTTGGATCCTTCTATGAGTGAAGAACTTGCTGAGATTAAATTACGTGATTGTCATTTATCTGCTGGTTTATATAATGTTTTAGCTAATGCTGATAATAAGAGACATTCTATTACTACGCTTGGTGATTTGGCAATTGTTGATTATGATGATTTATTAAATTTACGAGGTATGGGTGTAACTAAGATGAATGAGTTACATGAGTTTATGCGTAAGAAGGGAATACTTTTTTATAATGATGAAGTTCCGATTGAAGAGATGCCTGCAATATTAAGGGAAAATGGAATTGTGCCTATTGAAGATTTAAATTTATCTACTTTTGTAATTAACATTTTACATAAAAATGATGTTCATTCGGTTAGTGATGCGTTAAGAGATTTTGATATTATTTCTTCTTTTGATGATTTAGGAGAAAAAAGATTTAGTGAATTTTCAGAAAAGTTATCTGAAGCAGTAACATTTAAAGAAATAAGTAATAGTGTAAAACAAAGAAGTTCTACTGTTATAAGAAGTAGTTGGGATAAGGATTATTTAAAAAGACAAGCTATGAAAGATGATGTTAAAAATCAGTCAGAACTTGATAGTCTTTCAATAGAAAAGATGGAATTATTGAGACGTTTGGATTATATTAATACTAAAATTAATTTTTTAGAGTCATATCCTTCTAAGACTTATGTAAAAAAAGGTGAGTAAAACTTGTCTTTTTCATTTTGAAAGTGATAAACTATATAGAAAGTTTTATTGGAAAGGGAAGTTAAAAATGGACTTTAATGCAAATTATGATGATATATTTAGGAGATTAGCTCCTGGATTTAAACGTATATATGAATCTTTTAAGTATATAGATATTTCATTTGAGGAATATACTGATTTTGTATTAGATAAAATTTCTAAGATGGAACTTCCTAGAGATTATCAGGATTATGTTTTAGAAGAAATTAATATGATGATGGATAATATTACTAAAGAGTTATTACTTGGTGATAGTTCGTTTAGAATTATATCTAATTATATTGATGGTATGTTAAAAGATATTTCTAGTTATGAAGATGCGATAGATGCTTTTAAAGATTTGGATTTTTTGTTTAAAAAGTATGGTATTGTTATTGATCAGAAGGTTCTTTTAGAACTTATTAATAAAAATTCTAAATTAGGACTTATGGTTGATTATATTTTAAAGGAAAAGAAAACGGAAATTGTAAATGGAAATGCTGATTCCTTATTTGAAAATGATTTTTTAGCTTTAACTGTTAGATTTTATTGTGATTTGAAAAATATTAAGATTAAGGAAGACAAGAATATTGGAGTTGAGGATTTTTCTTCATATTCATCAGCTGATCTTGATATTGTTAAACTTTATTTGAAAGAAATTTCATGTTTTCCTATGCTAACAGCTTTAGAAGAAAAAGAATTGGCTTTAAGAATTGCATCAGGGGATGAAAAAGCTAAAGAACAGTTTATTAATAGTAATTTGAGATTAGTTATTAGTGTTGCGAAAAAGTTTAAAAATAAAGATATGTCTTTTTTAGATTTAATTCAAGAGGGTAATTTTGGATTGATGAAGGCTGTTGAAAGGTTTGATGTAAGTAAGGGTTGTAGATTTTCTACTTATGCGGTTTATTATATTAAAGCATATATTTCTAAGGCAGTTGATGATCAGGCTCGAACTATTAGGATACCTATTTATAAAAATGAAGAAATGCGTGCTTATGCTAGAAGTGTTTTAGCTTTAGAGATGGAGTATGGTAGAGAACTTAAAGTTAATGAGATTGCGTTAGCTTTAGGAAAAAAAGTAGAAGATATAATAAAATTAGAGTCTCTTAGACAAGGAAAACCTATGAGTCTTAATTCTTTAATTAATGATGATAGTGATAGTGAGTATGGTGATTTTGTTCCTGCTTTAGAAGTTCCTGTTGAAGAAAAGGCTATATTGGAGACTTTAGTTTTACAAGTAAAAGATTTATTAAAAAGCTGTGATTTAAGTGAGCAAGCGATTGATGTTTTATTATCTAGAAATGGTATAGATCGTGATCATATTTGGACGTTAGAGGAACTTGCTAAAAAGTATGGTGTTTCTAGAGCTTGGATAGGGCAACTTGAAGCTAGATCATTAAGAAAACTTCGTAACTGTAAGAATATTGAGAGTTTTGCAGTTTATATGGAAGATCCAGAAGCTGCTCTAAAAAGATTAGATGAATTTAGGATAAAGCCAGCTAAAAAGAAAAAGGTTAAAACTGGAAGACGTGGTTCTAAGTTAAAGACAATATATGAATATTTTAGTGATTATAGTCGAGAAGAGATTGATTATGTTTTAAATGGACTTGATGATTTTGATAAAGAATTAATTTATACTAGATACGGGCCAGATTTAGATAATCCAGTATCAGGAAATTTTGGTGAAAAAGAGACGGTTAAATTTTATAATTCTTTAATACCTAGGATTAGAAAAAAATTAGATCGAGTTAAATTTGTTGATAAGGCTGAAATTAAACAGTGCAAGGATGATTTTACTTTTACTTATTCTAGTATTCCTATGTTTTCAGATGTTTCAACTGTTGATAAGCTATCAAAAGATGATTATGTAAAATTGATAGAATTGCTGAAGACTCCTGATTTTAGTGAACTGTTTTCTGATTTAAGTAGTGATGAGGCTATAATTCTTTCTCTTCGTTTAGGATATTTTGAAGGTAAGTGTTATTCGGTTGATGCAATTTCTGATTTTTTAGGATTATCAACTTCTGATATTAGAAAAAAAACAAGAGATGTATTTAAAAATCATGCTGATAAAGTTGATGCCTTTTTAGATAAGGCTATAACTACTTCTTCTAGTGATAATAGTTCTAAAGTACTTTTAAAAACTAATTCTAATGAAATATTATCAAATAATTAGTAATAGCCGTATGGCTATTTTTTTGATATAATTTAAATAGGTGATTTAGTATGATTAGATTTTTATTTGATAAAAATAATGATTCTTATAAATATATGGATAGAAAAGAGGAAATCTTTTCTAAGTTTGATAGTAGCTTAATGACTGCTTGGACTAGACCTATTGATAATAATCTTATTTTAGATATTTTAAAAGTAAGAGATGAGATAAAGAAGAATGCTAATTGTCTTGTTGTTATTGGAATTGGGGGATCTTATTTAGGTAGTAAGGCTTTATGCGATATCTTTAGCAATTATTATGGTGATTCTTCTTTTGAAATAATTTATTTAGGAAATAATTTATCTAGTAAGTATATTAGTGATACTTTAAATTATTTAAAGAATAGGAATTTTTATGTAAATGTTATTAGTAAGTCTGGTACTACTAAGGAAATAGAAATTTGTTATGAGTTTATTAAATCATTAATGATGGAAAAATATAGTACTTGGGAAATTAAGAAGAGAATTATAATAACTACTGATCTTAATACTGGTAAATTAAGAGAGGAAGTTAATAATTTTGGTTATAGGTCTTTTTATATACCTAGTGATATTGTTGGAAGATATTCTTTAATGACAGCTGCTCATTTATTACCTTTATCTTTTAAAATAGATATTAATAAATTTGTTTTAGGGTTTTATGAGGGATTACAGTATAAAGAAGATGCTTTTAAATATGCATGTATTCGTAGATGGATGTTTGATAATTCTAAGTATATAGAAAATTATAGTGTTTATGAGCCTTCTTTTAATTATTTTTTGGAATGGTTAAAACAGTTATTTGCTGAGACTGAAGGAAAAGATGGTAAGGGTATTTTTCCGGTTTCTACTATTGGTACTAGAGATTTACATTCTTTAGGACAATTTATTCAAGAGGGAAATCCTATTATATTTGAAACTTTTATAAAAATACTTGATATTAATAATTTGGAATATAAAAATAAAAAACTTGGTGATATTAATAATATAGTTCTGGATTCTGTTATAGAGGCTCATACTAAAACGGGTATTTTATGTAATGTTATTGAAATTGATAAAATAAATGAAGAGACGATTGCTTCTTTATGTTCGTTTTTTATGTTAAGTGCTGTATATTCGGGATATTTGTTTGATGTTAATCCTTTTAATCAACCTGGTGTAGAAGTATATAAAGAGTGTCTTAGAAATAATTTGTGAGGTTAATATGAAAAGAAAGTATTTGATTATTATTACAATTTTTTTAGTAATATTTTTTGCTATGTTAGGAATAGTTTTGTTTGATAAGAATTTAGTTTTTGATAATACTATATATAATTTTATTATTGGTTTTAGGAGTAGTATATTAGATAGTGTTTTTAAGTTTATTACATGTTTAGGTAATCCTATTACAGTTATTATAGTTGTTTTAATATTTATAATTATTTTTAGAAATAAAGATAGTTTGTTACTTACAATTTCAGCACTTGATTCTGTTATTTTAAATACTATTTTAAAGTATATTATAAGAAGAGATAGGCCAAGTCATCTTAGACTTATTAGTGAGACAGGGTACTCTTTTCCATCGGGTCACGCAATGATTTCTGTTTGTGTTTATGGATTTTTATTTTATTTAGCTTATAGTAAAATAAAGAATAAGTATTTTAGATTTTTTGTTTGTTTGTTACTTGGTATCTTAATTCTTGGTATTGGTATTAGTAGAATATATGTTGGTGTTCATTATCCTTCGGATATAATAGCTGGATATTCTTTGGCTATTATTGAAGTTATTTTATTAATTCAATTAAAGGATTTAATTAAAATTAAGAAGGATGATGAAAAATGTATAAATTAATTGTTACAGGGTTTGATGGAGTTTTAGTAGATGATGATTTAGCAATACCTTTTTCTACTATGTTAGAAATAGATAGGGTAAGAAGAGAAAAAGTTTTATTTTCAATAGCGACTAGTAGATGTTTGGGAGATATTTTGTATTATAATAGAGATTTTTCTTTTTTGGATTATATTATAGCTTCTAATGGTGCTTTAGTTTATGATGTTAATAAAGAAAAAGTAATATTTAAAAAGGCTGTTTCTGTTACTTGTATTAGAAAAGTTTATAATAGTTTTTCTAATTATGACATTTATGCTTGTAGGAAAGATAGAAAGTTTAAATTATTAGACCTTAATGATATTACTGATATATATAAATTAGAAATAGTTTGTCCTAAAAGGGACGATGTATTAGATATTATTGATAAACTAGATAAATTGAAACTTAAAATTAGTTATTGTGAACAATATATTAATGGGTGTTATTATGTTGATATTGTTAATTATGATATTAATAAGTTTACTGGTATAGAGAAGATTTGTAGTAAAAAGAAAATTTCTATTTTAGAAGTTGTTGCTTTTGGTGAATATTATAATGATATTCTTATGGTTAAAAATGTTGGTTTAGGTGTTGCTATGGATAATGCTATTAAAGAAGTAAAAAGAGTTGCTTTAAAAACTACTTTAGATAACTTGGATAAAGGTGTTGAAAAATTTATTAAAAATAATTTTTAAATTATAATTATTTGTATTATAATATTTTGTTGAGGAGATAACTATGAGATTAAAGGTTAAAAAAGATGGAGAGTTATTGTCATATTTGTATGAAAACTTGGATATGCCAAAGAAAAAAATTAAGCAATATTTAGTACATGGTTCTATTTTTGTTAATAATGTTAAAATAAGACAATATAATTATCCAATAATTAATGGTATGGAGATTGTTATTGATACTGATAATAAGAATAAGAAAGTGTTACCTTTTGATATTTTATTTGAAGATGATAATATTATTGTAGTTAATAAACCAGCTGGGCTTTTAACTATATCTTCTGCGAAAGAGAAAGAAAAGACACTTTATCATATTGTATCTGATTATTTGAAAAGTACTAATCATAGAGCTAAAGTGTTTGTAGTACATAGGTTAGATAAAGATACATCTGGTATTGTTGTTTTAGCTAAAAATGAAAGTATAAAAAGACAATTGCAAGATAATTGGAATGATTATGTTACTTTAAGAGAATATGTTGCGCTTGTACATGGAAAGTTAAAAAATAGTAGTGATAGAATTGTTCAAAATTTAAAAGAGACTAAAACTAATTTAGTATATGTTACTAAGAAGTGTGATGGTAAAGAAGCTATTACTAATTATAAAGTTATTAAGGAAAATGAAAAATATTCTTTGGTTAGTATAAATATAGAAACAGGTCGTAAGAATCAGATAAGAGTTGCTTTTTCTTCACTTGGTAATCCTATACTTGGTGATAGTAAATATGGAATTAAAGATTCTTTAAATAGATTATATTTACATGCTAATAGACTTAGAATGTATTATCCAATTATTAAGAAAGATATTTTGTTTGAGACTAGTAATCCTGTTGAGTTTAAAAAAATTATAAAATAAGGAGCTAATTATGAAGAAAGTATTAATTGTTTTACTTGGTGTTATTGTAGTTTGTTTGAGTGTTTTAGGTTTAGAGAAAAATAATAGTAAGACTAAAGATAAAGAAAAGATTGATATTAATAAGAGTGTAGTTAGTGATGATTTATTTGGTAGTAAGTATGATGAGGCTTTAGAAATACTCAATTCGATGTCTTTAGAAGAAAAAGTAGGACAGTTGTTTTTAGTTAGATATGATAAGAATATGGCTTTGTCTTGGTTAAATGATTATCATACTGGAGGCTATATTTTATTTGCTAAAGATTTTATAGATCATGATAAAATTTCTATAAAAGATGAATTAGATAATTTAAATAAACATAGTGAGATACCATTAGTTTTTGCTGTTGATGAAGAGGGTGGATATGTTACTAGAGTTAGTAGATTTAAGGCTTTTAGAGAAGAAAAGTTTTTATCTCCTAGGGAAATATATGATACGGCTGGTGAGGAGTTATTAGAAAGTACTGAGAAAGAAAAGGGTAAACTTTTATTATCTCTTGGTATTAATTTAAATTTAGCTCCGGTTGCTGATGTTTCTACGAATGAGGATGATTTTATTAATATAAGAACATTTAATAGAAATGCAGAGGATACTGCTTATTTAATTGGTAAGATGGTTAGTTATGCTAATGATGTTGGTATTTCTTCTTCGTTAAAACATTTTCCTGGTTATGGTAATAATGTTGATACTCATACTGGTGTTGCGATTGATGAGAGAAGTTATGATAGTTTTGTTTCTAATGATTATTTACCGTTTGAAGCTGGTATTAAAGAAAATGTTCCTACTATTTTAGTTTCTCATAATATAGTTAAATGTATAGATGATGTTTATCCGGCATCATTAAGTAAAAATGTTGTTACTGGTGAATTAAGAAATAAACTTAATTTTACAGGTATTATTATTACTGATGATTTATCTATGGATGCAGTTAGTAATTATGTTTTAGATAGTAGTGCAGCTGTTTTAGCTATTAATGCTGGAAATGATTTAATAATTACTTCTGACTTTGTTAATATGTATAATTCAGTACTTAAAGCTGTTAAAGATAAAAAAATTGATATAGATACTATTGATATGGCAGTTAAAAGAATTTTAGCTTGGAAGATTACTTATAATATGTAAGGAGGATTTATATGGTAATAGATGTTAAAAAGTTATATGAGAGTTTAGATGATTATAAGGATAAAGATATTGTACTTCAAGGGTGGATTCGTAATCATCGTAAGCAAAAAGAATTTGGTTTTATTGATTTTAATGATGGTACTTTTTTTAAGAGTGTACAAATTGTTTATGATGATAAGTTAGAGTTTTTTGAAAAAGTTCAAACTTTACGTGTGGGTTCTGCAATAGAAGTTTCTGGTAAAGTAGTTGAATCTCCTGCTAAAGGTCAGGCTTTTGAAGTACAAATGAAGAGTTTTAAGTTGTTGGGTGATTCTTCAGAGGAATATCCAATACAGCCTAAAAGACATAGTAGAGAATTTTTAAGGGAACAGGCATATTTAAGACCTAGAACAAATTTATTTAATGCTGTTTTTAGAGTAAGAAGTGTTACTGCTTATGCTATACATAAGTATTTTCAGGATAATGGTTATGTTTATTTTCATGCTCCTATAATTACAGCTAGTGACTGTGAAGGTGCAGGAGAGATGTTTCAAATTACGACCCTTGATTTAGATAGGATTGCGAAAGAAAAGAAAGTTGACTATAGTAAAGACTTTTTTGGTAAAAAGGCAGCACTTACAGTTTCTGGACAATTGCAAGCTGAGACTTTTGCTTTAGCTTATAAGAAAACATATACTTTTGGACCAACATTTAGAGCTGAAAATTCTAATACTAAGACTCATGCTAATGAATTTTGGATGATAGAGCCTGAAGTTGCTTTTTGTGATTTAGATGGTATTATGGATATTGAAGAAGAGATGCTTAAGTATGTTGTTAAATATGTACTTGATAATTGTAAAGAGGAAATGGAATTCTTTGATAGTTTTGTAGAAAAAGGATTAATAGAAAAACTTAATAAATTAGTCTCTAGTGAATTTGTTAGAATAAGTCATGAAGAAGTAATTTCTATTTTGAAGAAGGCAGATGTAAAATGGGAATTTGAGCCTGAGTATGGAGAAGATATTGCTAAAGAACATGAAAAATATATTACAGAATATTTTAATGGCCCTGTATTTATTAAAAATTGGCCAAAGGATATCA
>CAZIFN010000025.1:0-17548 GCA_964538205.1 uncultured Mycoplasma sp. | reverse complement strand
GTTCAGATTGGAGAAAAATATTATGGAATTAGAAATTAAAGAATTAAAGAAAAAAGACTACAAAAAAGTTATACAATATGCAATAAAAGGTATGCACTTTAATATGTATCTTGATAATAAAATAGCACTAAATTTATATGGCAAATATTTCTGGTATTTAGAACTTACGAATGCTACACAAGTAATATCTGCATATATACAAGATGAACTTGCTGGGGTATTATTGGCAGATATAAAAGGAGAAGAAAAAATATACAAATCTTTTTGGAAAAGTTTATATGTTAATATATTTGAATGGGTACAAAAAACTTTTTTTAAAGATAGTGTAGGAATATATGATGCTGTAAATAAGGAAATGCTAGACAATTATAAAAAGAAAAATAATCCAGATGGAGAAATAAGATTTTTAGCAGCTAATCCTGACATCAAAGTAAAAGGCATAGGAACAAAATTATTAAATGAACTTGAAAATAGAGAGAAAGGAAAAGCAATCTATTTATTTACAGATGACCAATGTACCTACCAATTTTATGAGCATAGAGGATTTGAAAGAGTTGGAGAAAAAGATATTGAACTAGACCTAAATAAAAAGAAAGTACCGTTAAAATGTTTATTGTATAGCAAAAAGATAACAAACTAAAAAATTACAATTTATCTATGATATATAAAGAGGTATTAATTGTCATAATACTTCTTTTTTTATACAAACAGACTTAAAATGGGGACATACTAAAAAATACAAAAAAACTACAAATTATTAACAAATTTTCTCCAAAAGAACGAAAAAAATCTACAAAATTTCATCAATTAGGTAGATAAAAATATATCTTATTATCAAGCGAAAGGGCAAATAAAAAACCAACTCCACTAGGGAGTTAGACTGTGAACTCATTGGAGCGGATGATGGGAATCGAACCCACGTAGTCAGCTTGGAAGGCTGAGGTTCTACCATTAAACTACATCCGCATAAAACTTTTAATCGAATCTTAGTCTTAATTTCCGATAACTAAATTCGACTAAATAAAGTAGACAATATTAATTATACCAAAACTTTTAAATATGTCAACACTTTTTTTTGTACTAATAATTATTTATAATAGAAATATATTAGTGTAGGTGAGACAATGAAAATTTTAGCAAGCGACTTTGATAATACTTTGTATATAAATGAAGAAGAAATATTTAAGAAAAATCTTGCAGCAATAAAAAAGTTTATACAAGAAGGAAATTTGTTTTGCATAATAACAGGTAGAAGTTACACAAACATAAAAAAAGTACTAAATGAATATCAAATTTCGTACAGCTATTTAATCTGCGAAGATGGAGCTAAAATATTTGATAATGTTGATTACTGTATTGATACAACTATGCTTCCAAAAGAAGAAATAGAAAAAGTCCAAGAAATATTTAAAAACAATAATTCTGAATGCTTATTAGAAGATGGATACAATATTACTAATAATGTAAATGATTGTGTTAAAGTTTTAGCAAAATACAATGATAAAAATCTTGCCAATAAAATAGTACTAGAATTACAAGAAAAAACAAATACCTACTCCTATGTTAGTAGAGAACATATAAATATAATATCTAACAATATAAATAAAGAAAAAGCACTGAAGAAATTATCTGAAATAGAAAACATTTATCACAATAATATATACGTAATAGGAGATGACATAAATGATTATGAAATGTTAAAAGCATTTAATGGGGCAATTATGAAAAAGCATCACCAAAGACTCGATGAACTATCAAAAAAAGAATATGAAAACTTATTTGAATATGTTGAAGAATTAATTAATTATTAGTTCTTTTTTTTCATATTATTTTATAAGGTGATAATAATGGACATTGGTAATTTTGTAATAACACTTATTAGTAATTATGGCTATTTTGGAATGTTTTTAGGCATGGTTTTAGAAGCAATAATTATAATAATTCCAAGTGAAGCAATTCTAGCAACCGCTGGTATTTTAGCAAGCAAAAATATCTTTTCTCTATCAGGTGCTTTTTTAATAGGACTATTAGGAAGTGTATTTTGTGCAATTATAATCTATTACATGGGCTATTTTGGTGGAAAAACATTTATAAAAAAATATGGTAAATACTTCTTTATGAAAGAAGAAGATTTAGAAAAAACAGATACTTGGTATCAAAAATATGGACTCCTTGCTGCTCTAATAGGTAGAAACTTTCCGATAATTAGAACATTAATATCATTACCAATCGGATTTATGAAACTATCTTTTACAAAATTTCTAATATATACAATAATTGGATCCATTCCTTGGACATTTATATTTGTTTACGTAGGATATTCCCTAGGAAATAACTGGATAATAATTAATGAATACGTAGGAAAGCTAAAAGTACCAATAAAAATATTAATTACAATTTTAATAATTAGTTATATTTATAAAAAAATAAAATTATTTAAAAAGACAAAATAAAAATTATACATATATTATACTAGGTGATAAAATGGCAAATAATAAATTAATAAACAAATTAGTTATAAATACTAATATAATAGGAGATGTTTTATTAACCGGTATAATTTTATGTGGAAACTATAAACCAACACCAGAAATACTTCTATTAACAGGAACAACATTATTAGCAAATACTTATTCAGTAAAAAAGAAAGTTTTAAAAAAATAAATATCAATCAATAAACTAAATTATTAATAATAATATAAATTATAATAAAAAAGATTATATCTAACTATAAAAATAGAAAAAAATTTCAGAAAACATCGAAAATTAATATAAAAAATAAAAAAAATATGTTTTTTTAATATATAATGTGTTATAATTATGAGCGTTGTAAAAAGAGGTGTACTTATATGGAAAAAAGAAATGTAGCAATTATAGCCCATGTTGATCATGGAAAAACAACATTAGTTGATGAAATATTAAAGACATCAGGTATGTTTAGAGAAAACGAAGATGTTAGTAATGTTTCAATGGATTCAAATGCCTTAGAAAAGGAAAGAGGCATAACAATTCTTGCTAAAACAACAGCATTAGATTATAACGGTGTAAGAATAAATATTCTTGATACTCCAGGACATGCTGATTTTGGTGGTGAAGTAGAGAGAATTATGAATTTAGTTGATGGCGTTTTATTAGTAGTAGACGCCTATGAAGGACCAATGCCACAAACTAGATTTGTTTTAAAAAAAGCTTTTGCAGCTAAAGTCAAACCAATAGTTATAATAAATAAAGTTGATAAACCAAGTGCAAGATGCAAACAAGTTTTAGATGAAGTATTAGATTTATTTATCGAATTGGGTGCAGATGAGACTCAATTAGAATTTAAAGTACTATATGCATCAGCTATTAATGGAACTTGTTCATTAAGCGAAAAATTAGAAGATCAAACACCAGGTTTTAAAGAAGTATTAGATACTATTATTGAAGAAATTCCTGCACCGACTGGTGATATTAATAAGCCATTACAATTTCAACCAGCACTATTAGACTATAATGAATTTGTCGGTAGAATTGGAATAGGTAGAGTTCATAACGGAAAAATAAAAACAAATAGTATGGTAACATGCTGTAGATTAGATGGTACAACAAAGCAATTTAGAATTCAAAAATTATTTGGATACTATGGATATCGTCGTATTGAAATAGAAGAAGCAGAAGCTGGAGATATAGTAGCAATAGCTGGGCTTTCAGATATATCAGTTGGAGAAACAATATGTGATAACACTTCGATTGAACCTTTACCACAATTACATATAGATGAGCCAACACTACAAATGACATTTGGAACCAATTCATCACCATTTGTTGGTCGTGATGGTAAAATTGTAACAGCTAGAAAAATAGAAGAACGTTTAATGAGAGAAACACAAAAGGATGTTAGCCTACATGTAACTCAGGCAACTAACGAATCATTTTTAGTAGCTGGTCGTGGAGAACTACATTTAGGTATTTTAATAGAAAATATGCGTAGAGAAGGATTTGAATTAGAAGTATCAAAACCAAGCGTAATTATAAAAGAAATAGACGGACAAAAATGTGAACCATATGAAGAACTACAAATAGAAGTACCAGAAGAAAGTGTTGGTTCTGTAATTGAACAACTAGGTACTCGTGGTGGAAAGATGGAAAGCATGACTAACTTTGAAAATCAAGTTCGTCTAATTTATACAATACCTTCACGCGGTCTAATAGGATTTTCAACTGAATTTATGACATTAACTAAAGGATACGGAATTATGAATCATACATTTAAAGAATACTTACCATATGAAAATATTGAAGTTGGTGAAAGAAAATTAGGCGTTTTAGTATCTATGGAAAATGGTTCATCAACAGCTTACTCAATAGGAAATTTAGAAGATCGTGGTATTATGTTTATTGAGCCAGGAACAGAAGTTTACGAGGGTATGGTTGTAGGAGAATGTAATCGTGATAATGATTTAGCAGTAAATGTTGTAAAAGGAAAACAATTAACTAATACAAGAGCTGCAGGTTCTGATCATACTGTTGTCTTAAAAAGACCAAGACCTATATCATTAGAATATGCACTTGACTATATAAATTCGGATGAATTAGTAGAAGTTACTCCACACAACATTCGAATCAGAAAAAGGATTTTAAATACAGAAGAACGCAAAAAATTTGACGCTCGCACTAAAAATAACTAAAAAGTTATTTTTTTCTTGGTAATTTTTTTATTGTTTGCTATAATTATCTTAAGAATAGAGGTGGCACACATGAGAAAAAAACAAACTAATAATAATCAACAAATGTCAAGAGAAGAATTAACAAGAACACAAGTACTAAATCTAAGTGACTTTGAACGTGTTACTAAATATGAAAAATCAATCAGTAAAAAACCAGCAATCTTCTTAGCTATATTAGGAGTAATTTGCATAATTGCTGGATTATCATATACACCAATAATGAATATAGTTATAGATAAAATAACACCGGAGCCTCCAAAAATAGCTAAAAAAGTCACAGATAATAAACCATTAACAGAAACAAAAACTGATACTTTAGCATGTCGTTACAATAGTATTGATGAAACATCTGGTACAGAATTAATTATAGATTTAAATTTAACTTTCTATAATGAAACACTAAACTATTGCACAAAAACAATGAATTACGTAACAATACTTGGTAAAGAGACCTTAGGACAGAAAGCAATTAATTATCATTATCCAATATTTATGTCACTTGAGGAAATTGAAATACCAGGATATACAATAAAAACCACATTACTAAATAATGGATTTGAAACAAAAACAACTTTTGATTTAAAAAATATAAATACAGAATTATTAACTGATTATCATAAAATGTATCCTGTAACTAATGTTGAATTTATTTATGGTGAAACAAAAGAAGAAGCAATAGAGAAAGCCATAAGTTATGGATACACATGTCAATAAAATATAAATTTATAAACTAAATAAAAAGTGTACCATTGCAATAAATGGATACACTTTTTTTAACAAATAGCAAGTCTTACTAAAAAATGTACTTTCTAGCAAAAAAAAAGCTTAAGCAGCTTTTTGATTCTTAAGTAAAGTTCTCTTTTCTTTTGTTGAAATTCTAGTTCTTGTACCGTCAGCAAGTCTATAAACTTGTAAATTTAATTTTTGTCTTGATTTAGTTGCATTTAAAGCATGAGATCTATTATTTTTTACATTTCCAACTCTTTTTGATATATTAACTGCCATATTATCCCTCCTTTGTTTTGCTTTCGACATCTGCTTAATAACTTTAACATAAAAAATTATGAAAGTCAAACAAAATGCTTAAAAACTAAAGAAAACTTTCATTTTAAAATAAAACTGGAATTATTTTTGAAGGAGGTTTACAGATGTAACTTTATAAATTTACATAGAAAAAGTTCAAGTAAATCGTCTATAATTAAGTTGACCACAAAACCATAGAAAGAAGTGATTTACTTGAACAATATTTATTCTAATATAAAGAAAGAAAAAAATAAACATTTATCTTTAAAAATGTATCAAAAAATTGAATCTGAATATAATCATTATATGTCTTCTAAGGTCAAAGACATAGGAATAACTGAATTTAAAAAGAAATTGGCTAAAATGATTGGTACTACTACATCTAATATTTATGAAATTATTAAAGCTGGTTTAATTACTGTTAGAGATTATGAATACAGAGAAAGAATTGAATTTAGTGCTATTACTGCTTACAATAAAAGAACTAAAAAATCTATTGAAAGCAATGCTTCTAAAAGATTATCTGCTAAAGACTTTATTAATTTAGTAATTAAAGAGTTTAGGAGTCCTTATAATATTAATTCTATAGATGAAATAATTCATGATTTTAAACTTAATAGAACTAATGAAATTAAAGATATGGAAACTATATGTACTTCTACATTTTATAATTACGCTAAAGCTGGTAAAATTGAAGGCTTCTCTAGAAAAGAATTACCTATGATTAGAAAAGAAAAAAATGATAAAAAAGAAGGTAAAACGGAACCTAAAGGTACAAGCATTGAAGAAAGACCATTTAAGCCTGAAGATAGATCTGAATTTGGTCATTGGGAAGGTGATACTATAGTTGGTAGTACTAACATTAAAAATTCTGGGGCAATTTTTACATTAGTTGAAAGGAAAACTAGATTTCAAATAACTATTAAATGTGAAAATAGAAAGGCATTAACCATCTATAAAGCAGTTAAGAAAATAAAAAGAAAATATCCTGAATTAAAAGATTATAATCTTAAAGATATTTTCAAATCAATAACATTCGATAATGGAGTCGAATTTTCAAAATGGAAGGATATTGAAAAATATCTTAAAACAAAATGTTATTTTGCCCATCCATATTCTTCATGTGAAAGAGGTTCAAATGAAAATGGTAATAAATTGCTTAGAATATTTCTTCCAAAAGGCTGCAACATTAACGAATACGATGATGATTATGTTATGAATGCTAATGAACTTATAAACACAAAAATAAGAAAGATTCTTGGTTATAAATCTTCCTTAGACTTATTTATGATTGAGTTAGATAAACTAACTCAATTGACAACTTAATTTTGTCACCGATTTACACTTTTTTATTCAAAATTCCAGTTTCTACTTGAAATTCAGGAAAAACTAAAGAAAACTTAATAAAATAGTATGACAAATAAAAAAATAAAGTAAAATATAAATATATGATTATTAAGTTAACATTTTTATATTTTTTAATTTATGATAAAATAAAACAGAAGAGGAGATGTTTCTTATGTATATTCCATTATTCAATAAAAGTAATTATACATTATTATCTAGTTTATTAAAAATAGATGACATAGTAGAATATGCAGAAAAAAATAATATTCCTTCTATAGCTATAACTGATATAAATATGTATGGAACCATGGAATTTATTAAAAAATGTAATGATAAAAACATTAAACCAATAATAGGTCTTAACATAGTATCAGAAGAACTTAATATTATACTTCTAGCAATCAATTATCAAGGTTATAAAAGTATAATTAAACTTTCTACTATTCAAAATGAAAAAACAGTAACGATAGAAGACTTAAAAAAATATAATTCTAGTTTAATTTGTCTAATACCATATGAATATCAATCTTTATATACTTCCTTAAAAAACATTTATACATCTATTTTTTTAGGATATAAAAATAAATTAGAAGAAAAAGAAGTCTTAAAATCTACAGATAATATTGTATTTTTAAGAGAAAGTTTATATTTAACAAGAAATGATTCTAAATATCTTCCATACTTATATCGGATAAGAGATGGTAAAACTATAACTGATGATTGCGAGTATGATATTAATAACCATGAACTTAATGTCGATAATATTTTAGATTTAACTGACAATATAGGATTAATAAACACTCTAAAAATAGCTGACAGTTGCAACTTAGAATTTCCACCAGCGGAAAACCTTTTACCAGAATATGAATGTGAAAATCCACAAAAATATTTATTCGAACTATGTAAAGCTGGTATTTCTAAAAGACTAAATCAAGAAAAAATACCAGATAACTATAAGGCAAGATTAATTTATGAATTAGAAACAATTAATAATATGAATTTTCCTAACTATTTTTTAGTAGTTTATGATTTTATTAAATTTGCTAAAAAAAATAAGATATTAGTAGGACCAGGTAGAGGTAGTGCCGCTGGCTCCTTAGTTGCTTACTCTTTAGGTATAACTGATATAGATCCTATAAAATATGACTTACTATTTGAACGTTTCTTAAATCCAGAAAGAAAAACAATGCCAGATATTGATACAGACTTTCCAGATAACCGTCGAGGCGAAGTAATTGACTATGTTATAAAAAAATATGGTAAAAAACGTGTCTCAGGAATAGTTACTTTTGGAACGCTTGGAGTAAAACAAGTAATAAGAGATGTTTCAAGAGTTTTAAATATTCCAAATTATAAAGTTGATAGTCTAAATAAATTTATTCCAGGATTTACAAAAGAAAAGCTAAAAGATTTCTACCTAAAAAATCCTTCTTTTAAAGCTAGAATTGATAGTGATACAGCTTTGAAAAACATGTATGAAATAGCAACCAAAATAGAAGGCTTTCCAAGACATACATCTTCTCATGCTGCAGGAATAGTAATGAGTAAAATAGATTTAGATGAAGTTGTACCATTGACTTATGGAGACGGTATGTACTTAACAAGTTATTCAATGGAATATTTAGAAGATCTAGGTCTTTTAAAAATGGACTTTTTAGGATTAAAAAATCTAACTATTATAGATAATATTATAAATGATATAAAAGAATATACAGGAGAATATATAGAATTTTCTAAAATACCTTTAGATGATAAAGAAACTTTAAAAATATTTGAAACAGCTAATACATCTGGAATATTTCAATTTGAATCTACTGGTATGAGAAACTTTTTATTAAGATTAAAGCCAAACTCTTTTGAAGATATTTTTGCAGCTATAGCCTTATTTAGACCTGGAGCTGCAGTAAATATAGACTCATATATCAGAAGAAAACATAATGAAGAAAAAGTAGAATATCTAGATCCTTCATTAGAAGAAATAACCAAAAATACTTATGGAATTTTAATATATCAAGAACAAATAATGCAACTTGCTAGAATTTATGCAAACTATACCCTTGGAGAAGCAGACATCTTAAGAAGAGCTATGAGTAAAAAAAAGTTAGATTTACTAAAAAATGAAGAACAGAAATTTATAACTAAAAGTATTAAAAATGGTAATAGTAAAGAAAAAGCAGAAGAAATATTTAAATTAATTTTAAACTTTGCAGGTTATGGATTTAATAGATCACATTCCGTTGCATATTCTTTAATTGCTTATAAGATGGCTTATTTGAAATGTCATTATAAAACTATTTTCTTTGCCAATCTCTTAACTAATGTCATAGGTAGTGAAACAAAGACTCATGAATATATTATGGAAGCTAAGTCAAATATGATTGAAGTATTAAAGCCAACAATTAATGAATCGAAAACTAGATATATCGTAAGAGAAAACAAAATAATTTATCCAATATCAAATATAAAATCCATTGGTACTGTTGTTACAAGTAAAATAGAACAAGCAAGAGCTTTAGGACCTTTTACAGATATTTATGATTGCATAAGTAGACTTTGTATATCTGGTGTTGGAAAGAAAAATATTGAAACATTAATCTATGCCAATGTTTTTAAAGAATTTTCCTACAATAGAGCAACTCTAATTTACAACTTAGATAATCTATTTAATTATGCCGAACTAACTAAAGATATAGAAAAAGAATTAGTAATGAAGCCTGAAATAGAAAATCAAAAAGAATATAAAGAAGAATATTTATTAGAAAAAGAAAAAGAAATATTTGGCTTCTACTTATCTCAACATCCAGTAACTATGTATAGAAAAGATAATCCTTATAGTATAGAATTAGAACATGTAGAAAAGTATTTTTCTAAAAAAATAGATACCCTAATTTTAGTTGATAAAATAAAAGTTATTTCCACAAAAACAGGTGAAAAAATGGCCTTTTTAACAGGAAGTGATGATACTAAAACTATGGAGTACACATTATTTCCTAAAGTTTATACTGAATACAGTAATATTAAAACTGGAGATTTATTAAAAATACGTGGAAGAGTAGAAAAAAGATTAAATCAATATCAAATAATAGTAGAAAAAGTTAGGAATTTAAATTTAGGTGATGATAATGAAAAAAAATAGAAATATATATATAGTTTCTCTAATACTAATCATATTAGATCAAACTACAAAACTATTAATAAAGACTAGTTTAAGCTTAAATGAAGAATTAAAAATAATTCCAAACTTTTTTTCTATTCATTACTTAAAAAATACTGGTGCAGCTTTTTCTATTTTTGAAAATCAAACTATTTTTTTAATTCTAATTAGTATAGCATGCTTAATAACAATAATTTATTATTTAAACCAAGAAGAAGTAGAAAAGTTATATGGTATATTTTTAGGAATGATCCTAGGTGGAATAGTAGGTAACCTAATAGATAGAATAGCATATACTGGTGTTATTGATTTTCTTTCATTTAAAATTTTTAACTACAATTTTCCAGTCTTTAATATAGCCGATATTGGAATAACTTTAGGCGTAATCTTATTAATAATAATTTACGTATTTAGAAGTGTTAAAAATAAAAAAATGCTGTGAATAAAAAACTTTATAAACATTATTCAATAAAATAATTTTATATGATAAAATACTACATCAAGGAGGTTATTATGATTACCGTAGAAGAAGAAATACAAACAAGAATAGATTCTTATCTAGCAACAAAATTAGATATTTCTAGAAGTAAAGTTCAAAAACTTATTAAAGAAAAAAAAGTATTAGTAAATAATAAAGTCATAAGTTCAAATTATCAAATTAAATTAAACGATGAAATAATAATAAATGATGATTTAGATTATGAAATGAAAGTAGAACCAGAAAATATACCATTAGATATAATTTATGAAGATGATGATCTTTTAGTTATTAATAAAGAATCTGGTATGGTAGTTCATCCTGCTCCTGGTCATTATACCTCTACTTTAGTAAATGCTTTATTATATAAGTTCAATATAGAAACAAATGATAAAATGCGTCCTGGTATAGTACATAGATTAGATAAAGATACATCTGGTCTTATGTTAGTTGCTAAAAACGAAGAAACTCTTGAAAAGCTATCTGAAATGATTAGTAAAAAAGAAGTCGAAAGACATTATTTAGCAATTACAACAGGAGTTATAAAGCCAGATACTGGAACAATAGATGCACCAATTGGAAGAGATACTAAAAACAGATTAAAAATGCAAGTTACCGATATCAATGCAAAAGACGCAATAACACATTTTAAAGTCTTAAAAAGATACAAAAAAAATACACTTATAGAGTGCATTTTAGAAACAGGAAGGACTCATCAAATAAGAGTACATCTAGCATATATTAATTATCCAATAGTAAATGATCCGTTATATGGAAAAGAAAAAAAATGTACAGACTTTGGACAAATGCTTCATTCAAAAAGTATAAAATTTAAACATCCAAGGACTAAAAAAGAATTATATTTTGAAGTAGAACCAGCTAAAGAATTTAAAGAAAAACTAGATGAGTTAGAAAGAAGTGAATAATATGCTTAATATGAAAATTCAAGAACTATTTTTTAATTATATAAAATTAGGTACTAAAAGAATTGAACTAAGATTATATGATGAAAAAAGAAAACAAATAAAAATAGGAGATGAGTTAACTTTTATAAATGAAAAAGAACCTACACAACAAATAAAAGTAATAGTAACAGGTCTACTACAATATCAAGACTTTAACTCATTGATTAATGATTTTAATATATCTATACTTGCTGATAAAAATTATAAAAAAGAAGAACTTCTTTCCAAATTAGAAACATTTTATCCAAAAGAAAAACAAAAAGAATATTCAGTAATAGGTATAAGATTCGAAATAAAAAAACTCTAAAAAAAGAGCTTTATAATGTATTAATTACATAAATAGTTAATGCCAAAATACTAGCAAATAATGAAAATAGTACGTAAGGATCTAAAAACTTACTGCTTTTTTCTCTTAAATTATTTGTCTCTTGATATAAAAATAAAGAAGAAATAAAAATAGCTAAAGCATCTACAAATGCTAAAAAATTATTTTTAAGTCCAAAAAATATTAAAGTGTAAGCTTGATTACATAAATAGTTAATTAAAAGTGTAACCTTATAAGACTTAGGAATATCTTTTAATCTAAAATTATTCACAACACCATAGATACTTATTGCTATTAATATGTAAAGAATTGTCCAAATAATACCATAAAAAGATTTAGGAGGACAAAAAAATGGTAATTTTATAGTATCAAAATAACTATAATCAATAGGGAAAATATTAGCCAAAAACCAAGGAGCTAAGCATAATACAAAAATAAGAATTTTTTTTAACAAAACAATCACCTCTTTTTTTATTTTATGTTTTAGTATATAATATTATTAATGTTTTAGGAGGAAAAAATGGAAACAGAATTAGCACTAGACGCAAAAAATATGTTAGTTATGAAATTGCTTCATTATTTTATAACAGAAAAAAACTATAATCCAATAATTCTTCAAGGTGTAGAAAATGAAATATGGCTTGAAAATTTAAATGAAGATTATAAAGTTGTTCGTATAGTATCTGGATATATTCATAATGATGCTCAATTTGATTTTGATAAATTTAAAACAAGTAGAATAGTAAAGAAAATACGTAAAAAGACTTTTTCTTTTAATGTAAATGTTTTAAGTATATTTTTAAATTTAGGAGAAAATGTTACTGAAAACTTAACCGAAAACCCTAATGCTATATGCATAAAAATAGAAGATGAGGCAGACTTTAATAAGAGTGATATTTTAAATAAAGCTTTTCCTGATTTAGCTAAGAAATTAAAGTTTACTGAGAAAGGAATGGAACTATTTATGAAAATAACTAATGATATTAATAAACATAATCAAGAAGATGCGAAAAAAGCAGAAAATATATTTAGAATAAAAAAACCAGTAGTAACCTATGCATTAGTTATTATAAATATTTTATTATATATAATACCTCTTATTTTAGGAAATTATAATATAATGATAGGTAAATACTGTGTTTACGGACCAAGTATAAGAGCAGGAGAGTATTACCGTTTAATAACAGGAACATTTCTTCATGCTAACATTTTTCATTTATTATTTAACTGTTATGCTTTATTTGTACTTGGTAGTCAAATAGAAAGCTACTTAGGTAAGACAAAATACATTATAGTTTATTTCTTCTCAGCTATCCTCGGGTCACTTTTCTCAATGACCTTTGGAGGAGACTATTTTTCAGTAGGAGCATCAGGAGCAATCTTTGGTCTCATGGGATCATTAGTGTACTTTGGTTATTATTATCGTGTTTACCTAGGAAATGTTGTAAAAAGTCAAATAATACCATTAATATTAATAAACTTAGGAATAGGTTTCCTATCATCAGGCATTGACAATTCTGCACATATAGGAGGACTACTTGGTGGAGCATTGATAACAGTAGCTTTAGGCGTAAAAGATAAAAGTAGTAATTTTGAAAAAATTAATGGAATGATAGTAACACTTTTGTTTTTAGCATTTATAATTTATATGGCATTTGTATATTCAGTGTAGAAAATATTGTCATTAAGAAAAATAAATGTTAAAATATAATTAAGATGAGGTGATTAGATGTCACAAGATAGAACTAGTTTGTTTGAAGTTAAAAGCGTTGATACAAAATTAACAAAAGAAATTTTAAATGAAGTATATCAAGCTTTAGAAGAAAGAGGATACAATCCTACCAATCAAATTGTTGGATACTTAATATCTGGTGATCCTGGATATATATCTAGTTACAAAGAAGCTAGAAATAAAATTCAAGAGATTGAAAGAGCCAAGATTGTAGAAATTCTTTTAACAGAGTTTCAAAAAGAAAAAGAATGAAATATTTAGGTTTAGATTTAGGAAGCCGTACTTTAGGAATTGCAGTCAGCGATAATACAGGTCTTATTGCCAGTAGTTATAATACAATTCGCCATAATGAAGAATATGAAAAACTAATTATAGAAGTTAAAAAAATTGTATTAGAATTAAAGATTGACGCTATAGTACTAGGCTTTCCAAAAAATATGAACAATACTATAGGGCCTAAAGGACAACTAAGTTTATCATTTAAAGAAAGTCTAGAAAAAGAAATAAAAATACCAGTTTATTTACAAGATGAAAGACTTACTACAAAAAGTGCTACTGATACCTTAATCAAAGGAAATGTATCCCGAAAAAAAAGGAAAGAAGTTGTTGATAGTTTAGCAGCTACAATAATTTTACAAACATATTTAGATAAGGAAGGAAGATAAAATGGAAGAAAACAAATTTACAATGATCGATGATGAGGGTCAAGAAAGAGAATACGATGTATTATTTACATTCGAAAGTGAAGAGACAAAAAAGAACTATATAGCTTATACAGATGGCACAAAAGATGAAACCGGAAATGTAGAAGTATATGCTTCAATCTATGATCCTAATGATCCTAATAGTAGACTAGAAGCAATTGAAACAGAGAAAGAATGGAAAATAATTGAAACAGTTTTACAAACATTACAAGAAGAAGCACAAAAGAAAACTGATGAAGAAAATAATGAGCAATAGCTCTTTATTTTTATTAGAAAAAGGAGAATTATGGCAGTAAGAAAAAAATCAAAACCAAAACCATTACTATTTATCATAATAGCAATCATCTTAATGGTAGTTGCTACTTTTGCTGTGCAATCATACTTAAAGTCCCCTGTTAATAGTAAAGATAATAATATAATTGAAGTAGAAATCAAAAAAGGAGCAGGTGTATCAACTATTGCTGAAACATTAAAAGAAAAAGAATTGATTAAAAGTACAACTTATTTTAAAATATATGTAAAAATACACAATATTACTAATCTTAAAGCTAGTACTTATCAATTAAAAAAGAGTATGTCCTTATCAGATATAATTAACACTTTAACTACTGGTAATAATTATAATCCTGATGCTATAAAAATAACCTTTAAAGAAGGAAGTAGAATAACAGATTATATTACTTTAATATCTAATAATACTAATAATAAAAAAGAAGATGTAGAAAAAGTATTTAAAGATAAAGAATATCTTAAAGAATTAATTGATAAATATTCTATTTTAACTGATGAAATATTAAATACTAATATTTATTATCCATTAGAAGGATATTTATTTCCAGATACATACTATTTTAATAATAAAGAAGTAACGACTAAAGAAATTATTGAGACAATGTTAGATGAAATGGAAAAAAAACTATCTCCATATAGTAAACAAATAGAGGAAAGTACTTTAACTATTCATGAACTATTAACTTTGGCCTCAATTGTTGAAAAAGAAGGTAAAACAAATGACTTTGCTAATATAGCATCTGTATTTTATAATCGTCTAAATATATCAATGAAATTGCAAAGTTGTGCTACCTCATATTATGGACTAGGACTAGATTTTACTGATATAGGAATAGCAACATCAGAAATGATGAATGATAATAATCCATATAACACATATATTATAAATGGCTTACCGGTAGGACCAATATCAATGCCAAGTCTAAATGCTATATCAGCAACAATTTCTCCAGTAGAGACAAATAATTTATACTTCATATCAGATAATGAAGGAAAAACATACTTTTTTGAAACGGCAAAAGAGCATGCTAATAAAAAAGAAGAATTAATAAATACCGGCAAATGGGAAAGATAGTTAGGTGAAAGCAGTGAAAAATGTTTATGAGATAATAAATGAAATTCGAAATTATGCAAAAGAAAATAAAGTACCAATAATAATGGATGATGGATTAAACTTTTTAGTAGAATATATTAATAAAAACAAAGTAGAAAAAGTATTAGAAATAGGTAGTGCTATAGGCTATTCTGCTATAATGATGGCATTGTCAAATCCCTCTCTTACCGTAACAACGATAGAACGTGATGAAAAAAGATATCTAGAAGCTTTAAAAAACATTAAAAAATTAAATCTAGAAGATAGAATAACCCTAATATTTAATGATGCATTTGAAGTTAACTTAACAGAAAGTTATGACTTAATATTTATAGATGCTGCTAAAGCTCAAAATATCAAATTCTTTGAAAAATTTGAAAAGAATTTAAAAAACTCAGGAACTATAATAACAGATAATTTAAGGTTTCATGGTCTTGTGGACAAAGAAGAAGATGAAATAGAAAGTAAAAATTTAAGAGCACTTGTTAGGAAAATTAAAGAATATATAACATTCTTAAAAGGAAACACTAAATATAAAACAGAATTTTTTGAACTTGGTGACGGAATATCTGTAAGTAAAAAAATAGAAGAAAAGTAAGACTTAATATAATAGGAGGACGTTATGATAATATATGATAAAAGAAAACCAACTATAAAGAAAAAATCAACAAGAAAAAGTAAGTTAAATACCAATACAAATTTCTTTATTCCAATCATATTAGCAGTAGTAGCAATCTTTGGAGTTATCTATTTTTGTACTTCACAACAAAATAAAGACAAATATAGTAATCTAAAAATATATGAAGATGAATCTTTAGTATTTACAAGACATGATAATGAAGATAAAGAACATCCTATAGTTGTACCATATATAAATATAGATTCCGAAAATATAGAATCTATAAATAATGAAATATTAGATTATGCTCAAAGTATTGCTAATAAGAAAAATAATGCTATTATTTATGAGTATGAAATTAATAGTAATATTTTATCCTTAGTCTTAAAATCTATAATTAATAATAATGATTCCGTTCCTACCGCTGAATTTAAAACATATAATATTAATCTAGATACCATAGAATTAATTACTCCAGATGAACTATTAGAACTCTTTGGTGTAAACTATAATCAAGTTGAACAAGTATTAGAAAGTAATTTTAAAAAGTACTATGCCGATGAAGTAAAAGAAGGCTATATAAATAAAAGTATTTGTGATTATGAATGTTTCCTTAATTGGCGTGGAATCGAAGAATACTTAGATAGTGTCGCATTTTACGTACAATCTGGAACATTAATAGCTTATAGACCATTTGTAGTTAATACCATTCTAGAAGAAAAAGACTTTTATAAAGAAGAAACATTTGAATTTCAAATTACCAGTTAGAAAGATATCAAAAAAATTAAAGATAATTTCGAACGTTAGATATTAACTAATCACTCTAATTTTTGTATAATATAGAGGAACCTGGATATTTAAATAAAATTATAAAAGAATATAGCAAATATAAAAAGACTTCTTAACATTTATTGTTATGAAGTCTTATATTTTTATTATATAAACGGATAACGCAACTAATAAATAGTTGCGTCTCCAGGACTCATATAACTCTTGGTCATTGAGTAACTTAATTGTAGCATATTTTAATGACTATGTCAAACCATGGAATATTTGGATAGTGTAAAATTATTTGGGGGAAGACATAAAAAAAGAAAGACCTGATGTTATA
>CAZIFN010000024.1:0-18159 GCA_964538205.1 uncultured Mycoplasma sp. | reverse complement strand
ATGATTCATATATAATTCATAGAGATTTAAAACCGCAGAATATTATGATTAAAGATGATGGACAAATTAAAATTACTGATTTTGGTATTGCAATGGCACTTAATTCTACTCAGCTTACACAAACTAATTCTGTCATGGGTAGTGTTCATTATTTGCCACCAGAACAAGCTTCTGGAAAAGGTTGTACAATAAAAAGTGATATTTATTCCATGGGTATAATTTTTTATGAATTGTTATCAGGCAGTTTACCTTTTAGAGGAGATAATGCTGTTGAAATTGCTTTGAAGCATATGAGAGATCCTTTGCCTAGTTTGAAAGATGATAATCCAGCTATTCCTCAAAGTATTGAGAATATTATTAGAAGAGCAACTGCTAAGAATCCTAAAAATAGATATGAAGATGCTAGAAGTATGCATGAAGATTTACTTACTGCTCTTGATGATGAAAGAATGGATGAAGATGAATATCAATATAAATATCCGGAACATGAAACAGAAAATACAAAAAGAATTAAAAAATTAGAGAATATAGAAGAAAAAAAAGATTTAGAAGATAGTGATACAGAAGAAGTTGCTAGAAGAGTAGATGAAGATGAAATAGAAGAAAAGAAAAGTAATCGTATAATTATTATTTTAGCTATCATATTTGGTGTTTTTGTTTTAACGTTAGTTACAATATTCTTTATTGTACCAGCTTTATCTAATGAAAAGCCTGTGACTGTTCCTAATTGTGAGGGTGAAAAAGTTAGTACTTGTGAGAAAAAATTACAAGCACTAGGTTTGGATGTTAATACAAAAATAGAAACTGAGGCATCATCTTCAGTAGATAAAAATAGAGTTGTAAGGACTGATCCAGAGGAAGGTAGAAGTGTTAAACCTGGTACTGTAGTAACTATTTATAAATCTATAGGTGAAGAGGTTTATGAGATAGAGGATTATACTGGTAAGAATTATATTGAAGTTCAAACAATATTAGAAACTAAGTATAATTTAAATGTTAGTGTTGAGAAAAAAGAACCTACGGATTTTGATAAAGATTATGATGAGCAAGAAATTATAGGACAGTCTTTAGCAGCTGGCTCTGAGGTTAAAAAGGGTGATTCTATTATATTATATATTCCAGATATAGTTGATAAATTTCCAAATATGAATGCGGAAGGATGGTCTTTAGAAGATGCTGAAGCTTTTTGTGAAAAATATAACTTGGTTCTTGAAAAGAAGTATCAAGCTTCAACTGAATATAAACCTGGAAAAATTATAGATCAATCTAGGGCTCCTGGTAGTCCAATATATGAAGGAAAAACTTTAACAGTTACTGTTGCTACTGAACCAGATGGTAATAATACAAATTTAGAAAATACTACAACAGATAAAGAAGATAAAGATACTAATAGTTAGGTGTTGATAAGATTATGCAAGGACAAATAATAAAAATAGTTAGTGATTTACATTATGTTAGTTATGATGGAAAAGTTTATCCTTGTAAATGTAGAGGTATATTTAGAAAAGAACATATTGTACCAGTTGTTGGTGATTATGTTCTTTTCAGTGTTGATAAAAAATTAATAGAAAAAGTTTTACCTAGGAAGAATGAATTTGAAAGACCAAAAGTTAGTAATATTGATCAGGCTTTTATAGTTACAAGTTTAGTTAACCCTTCATTTTCACTAAATTTATTAGATAAGATGTTAGTACTTATGGAACTTCATAATGTAGAAGCTATTATATGTATTACTAAAGAGGATTTAGCTGATAGTAGTGAATTAGAAAAAGTAAGAGAAGTATTAGACTATTATAAAAAAATAGGATATAAAGTTGTTTCTAATCAAGAACTTGATAAAATAAAAAAACTTATAGCTTTTAAAACTAGTGTTTTTACAGGTCAAACTGGTGCTGGTAAAAGTACTTTGTTGAATAAATTAAATCCAGATTGGAACTTGGAAACAGGAGAAGTTTCTTTAGCGTTAGGACGTGGAAGGCATACAACTAGAGTTGTGGAATTATTTTCGTTGTTTGATGGAAAAGTTATGGATACTCCTGGTTTTTCAGCTTTAGATTTTAATAAATATAGTAAAAAAGAAATAAGAGATGCATTTATAGAATTTAATGATTATTCTTGTCCTTTTAAAGATTGTATGCATACAAAAGAAAAAGAATGTATAGTGAAGAAGGAAGTTATTTCTAATAATATATTAGAAAGTAGATATATAAATTATTTGAATTTTATTAAGGAGGATGTTAAATGAAAGTAAGTGCTTCATTTTTAAGTTGTAAAGACTTGGTAAAGGATTTGATAAAGTTAAATGAAACGGATGTTGATTATATTCATGTTGATATAATGGATGGGAAGTTTGTTAAAAATAAGACAATGCCATTTAGAGAAATGAAAAACATTTATAAATATACTTCAAAAAGATTGGATGTTCATTTAATGGTGGAAGATCCAAGTAAGTATATTCCATTATATGCAGAGTTGAATACAGAATATATAACTTTTCATGTCGAAGTTGATCAAGATATAGAAAAATGTTTAGAACTTATTCATAATTATTCTATTAAAGCTGGTCTTGCTATTAAACCTGGTACTAAAGTAAGTGAATTAGTGCCTTATTTACCATATATTGATTTAGTATTAATTATGAGTGTAGAACCAGGAAAAGGTGGACAAGAGTTTATTAGTGAATCTAAGGATAAAATTGAAGAGGTTAGAGCTTTACTTGATGCATATAATTCAAAAGCTGTTATTAATATAGATGGTGGTGTTAATTACAAGAGTAGAGAATTATGTGATGGTGTTGATATAGTTACTTCTGGTAGTTACATAGTTTGTAGTGATAATTTTCAGGAAAAGATTAATAGTTTAAGATAAGATATAAGTGAGGTTAAATTATGAGTAAAGTGGGAAGTTGGACTGAGGCAATATATAAAATGTATCACTGGTCGAAGAATAGGCACTTGGCTATACAACTTAAAAAGTCTACAGCTAGGGAACAAAGAGAAGAATTAGAAGCAATAAGAGACGTTTTAAAGTTAAAGTTTGATGCCAAAGATAAGGAAATTTTTTATGATTTGCTTTTAGTTAAACCAGAAAATATTCCAGATGCTTATTTTATAGGTAAAGAAACTGATGCTAGAAATAAAGGGGAAGTTCCAAAAAAACGTGAAGAAATGGTAATGGACGTTATTAATGATCAGAAAGAAAAATTAGATGCTTGGTTAGATTATTTTTATACTGGTGATGGTCAAAATTTTGATACATGGGCAAAATACTGGGTACTTACTGGGTTATCTTCCTTAGGTAAATATGATCATTTGACAGGTAAATTTAGTAAAAGAGATAAAACTACTGTATATCCATTTCCGGAAATAAATAAGGAATGTGTAGTTGATTCTGTAAATTTAATGAAAAATTATTTAGGCGATTTAAATGATGAGAATTATAATTTAAATGATGAGTTGAAATCGGCTATAGGTCAAATGGATTTTAAAAGATTATATGAATTACAGTTACGTAGAGCTTTAGTTGGGCGTTTAAATGTTGATACTAATGATGGTATCTGGGTAAAGTATGAGCATGGTGATAATGATAGTCTTTTTGAATCTTTAAAAGGAACTAATACAGGTTGGTGTATTGAAGCGGAAAAAAGTGCTGTTGATAATTATTTAAATATTGGTGATTTTTATATATATTATTCTTATGATAAAGATGGTAATCCAGTAATGCCTAGAATAACAATTAGAACTGTTGGAAATAAAATAGCAGAAATAAAAGGTATAGCAGACAAACAAAATCTTGAGGTGGGATTAGATAAAGTAGTTGAGAAAAAATTGGAAGAATTTCCTGATAAACGTAAGTATGAACAAAGATTAAAGGATATGAAACTACTTGCAAGGTTATATGATAAGGAAAATAATAATCAAGAGTTTACGTTAGAAGAACTTAAATTTTTATATGAAATTGATAGAAATATAGAATGTTTTGGTTATGAAAAAGATCCTAGAATTTTGGAAATAAAAAGTAAAAGAAATACGAGAAAAGATTGTGCTAGAATATTTAATTGTGCATTAGATGAAGTTGCTCTTTCTCAAAAAGAATGGGAAGAAAGTCCAAGTACAAAGAAAGTTTTAATTGGAAATTTATTTTTAAATTCTTTAATTAGTGCAGATGGATTAAAGTTACCTGAGGCTTTAATTGATGGAAATCTATATTTACCTGGTTTAACTAGTGCTTTAGGATTAGAACTACCAAGGATAGTTTTAGGTGATGTAAATTTAGCTGGTTTAGTTAGTTCGGAAGGATTAAAGCTTAAAGATATGAATGGTTCTTATAGAATTTCTGGTTCGTTAATATTAAATGGATTAGAAAATGCAGATGGATTAGAGTTACCTGATATTATAGGTGGTAGTTTAAATATGAGAAGTTTACCTAGTGCTAAGAACTTAAAATTTCCGAGAAAAGTAGGTGCACATTTATACTTGAATTCTTTAACTAGTGCAGAGAATTTGGAGTTTCCTCAAGAAGTAGATGGTGATATGGTATTACATAATTTAAAAGAGAGTAATGGTTTAAGATTTCCTCGGTTAATTGGTAATAGTTTAATAGTACAAGGTGTGGATGTTATTTCTGATACTAGATTTCCTGAAATTGTTGGAGAGGATTTTATTGTTGATGCTACTTATATTTCTAATACTGAACTTCCTAAAATCGTTGGCACAAGTTTTATTGCTTGGAAATTAAAGGATATGCATGGTTCTCATTTTCCTGAATCTATTGGTAAAGATTTCTTGATAGAAAATTTTAATCATACTTTTGGTATTGATAGTGAGACTTTAGAAAAGGACGAAATAATATTTCCAAAAAGTATAGGAGGAAATCTTATTGCTCATGGTCTTAAATCTTTTCACTACAGTGGAATAACTCATTTTCCAGAAAGAGTTGATGGGGCTATGATTTTCGGTGATAGATTAACTAGTGCAGAAGGTTTATTATTACCTAGTGATTTTGATTTAAGTAAATTATATGTTAGTGATAAAGTTAAAATGGAAATTATGCAAGATCCTGATAAATATTATATGAATAGTTCTAAAAATACTAATGTAGATAGTAATACTGTTCATATAATGAAATAGTTAGTATATATTTTCTGAAACTTTTTTCTAATTAATAGAGTTTTCTTTATTTTTTGTGTTATAATGTAAATAATATAAGGAGGTTAGTTAGTGATGGATAATAATGTTAACCCTAATGAAAATTTAGAACAAGATACTAGTTCTGTTTCTAATGATGATATAGTACAAAATGTTCCTGTTAATGATAGTAGTTCTTCTATACCAGTTACTACTACTTCAACTTTACAACCAGAAGCAGAGAATAAAGTTGATGATAATAAAAAAGATGATAGATTTAGTTTATTTAAGCAACAAGAAAATAAAAGTACACCTGTTGTTATGTCTAAACAGATGGCAGCTAAATTAGAAGCTGAACAAAGAAGTAAACGTGAAGCTAAAGAAACATATGTACCTAAACCAGTTAGTAAGGCAAAGTATGTTTCAATGATTATTTTCTTTGTATTTATGTTTGCTTTAATATATTTTTTGCCAGATATAACAAATTATGTAACAATTAAAAAGGCTGTTAAGGAACAAGAAAGTGCACCAGTTATAACAACAGGAACACTAAACTGTAAATTGAATAGAACTACTGAAAAATTTAATATTAGTTATACTGCTCAATTTGGTTTTACAGATAGTAAATTAGATAGACTTACTTATGTTACTTCTACTACTGGGGATTCTATTATAGATGCTTATGAACTTGATGAACTTATGAATAAGTGTAGGGCTTTACAAGGAGAAGTTTCTTCTTTAGCTGGAGTTAAGGTAAGTTGTAGTCAATCAGAGGGAAGTGTTGTTGAAACTCAGAATTTTGTTTATGCATCAATTAATAAAGAAAGTGTTAATTCTGCATATATAGAAGCTGGTGGTGTTTATCCGGAGTTTGATAATGGACAAGATATAGATGTAATAGAAAAAAATATGAGTGCATCTGGTTATATGTGTGAAAGAACTGAATAATTGCCAAATTGTGTAAAGTATTGTAAACTCTTTGTAAATATGTTATTGTTTTATTTACAGGGAGTTTTTATATGAAATTTTATAAGTATTTATGTTATTTTATATTGATATTAATTGTTTTTATTAATGAATTAGATATTAGTAAAACTGTAGTTTTTAAAAATTATGTATATACTGGTAAAGAAATATTACTTGAAGATGATATTTATGTTGAAGAAGTTAGTTATGATAATAGTGAGGTGCATTATGGTAAATTGTCAAGATATGGGCCTGATTGTTATTTGTGTTCAGGATACTTAGCTTATGGTACTTATGTAGGTAATGGTAATATTTATTATTATGATAGTTATTATGGTAATATTAGAATTTTAGCTGGTGATAAATCATATCCATTTGGTACAATAGTTAGAGTTAGTTATGATGATATTTCTTTTCTTGGAATTGTTTTAGATAGAGGAGGAGCTATTGGTTTTAATAAAGTTGCTTTATTTGATTTATTATATTCTAATGAATATTTAGCTGATATTGATGGAGTTAATTATAATGTTAAGTTTGAAATACTTAGATATGGTTTTTAATATTAGTTTTGATTAAATGAAATGATAAAA
This sequence comes from uncultured Mycoplasma sp., assembly GCA_964538205.1. GTDB lineage: Bacteria > Bacillota_I > Bacilli_A > RF39 > UBA660 > CAG-877. The sequence continues at coordinate 11,477 of CAZIFN010000024.1, read as the reverse complement.
TTTATATTGATATGAATGATATAATGGTTTAAAGAGGAAGTGAAAAAATGGGTAAAATATCAAATGCTATTCAAATGTTAAACTATTTAAATACGGGAAATAAATATACTGTAAAAGAATTATCGGAAAAAATAGGTATTACGGAACGCATGGTTAGATATTATAAAGTTGAATTAGAACAGGCGGGAATTCCAATAGAAACATTTATGGGGCCTAATGGTGGATATTACATATTAAATGTAAAAAATCGCTATAACCATTTTAATAAATATGATCTTCAATTGTTGGAAAACATTAATATGGTGTTAGAAGAATTGGAATATGAAGATATTGTAAAATATAAAAAGTTAGTTAATAAAATTAAATTAGCATATGATGTAGATGAAGAAAAAAGTAAATATTTTTTAGATAGCGGAACTAATAATAAATCTGAATTATATTTTGTTCTGAATGATGCAATTTCAACAAAAACACCATTAAAGATATTATATAGAAATTTAAAACAAGAATGGCAAGAAAGAATAATTCATCCTTTACAAATATTTAATTATGATAGTAAATTTTATGTAACAGCATATTGTGAGCTTAGAGATGATATTAGACATTTTGAAATTAGTCGAATAAAATTAAATAGCAAATAGTTTAGACATAATGTTGCCTATATGTGTGATATAATGAATTTATAAGAGGTGATATTTATGCCTAATCAAAAAATATTTATTGATTTTGATGGAGTAATATTTGACACAGAAAAAAGGATTGTTGAAAGAAAAAATCAAAATCCAGATATAAGTTGGAATGACTTTTTTGAAAAATTAGATTGGTTTGAATTATTAGAAGAATCAAAAGTAATCAATAATGCTATTGATTATATTTTAGAAGGACAAACAAATTCTAAGCAACTCGCTATTTTAACTAAAGTGCATACTTTGATTGAAATGGAGGCAAAAGTAAAAGCACTAAGGAGTAGAAAAATACAAGTACCAATTTTATTTGTTCCTCCGCATGCAAAAAAAAGCCAAATATATTTACCAAATAATGGAGAAATTTTAATTGATGACAGTATTAAAAATTTAGTCGATTGGGAAAGTAGAGGTGGAAAGAGTATTTATTTTAGTGAAAATTTAGATTCCATTGCTCAATTTGAAACAGTAAAAACTTTGAAAAAAAATTTTATAGGAGACTTTTATGATAAGTGGAGAGTTGTTAAATAATTATCAAAATGCATTACAACAAAAATATAATGCAGTATGTTTTGACATTGATGGAACATTAACAGAAGATAATTCAACAAAAATAGATTCTCGTATTTTACCAGTGTTAGCCAATATATTAAAAAAACACATACCAATAGTTTTTATCACGGGTAGAGGTGAGACTGGATTGGGTGATTTATTAAAAGATATTATTTATGATTTGAAGAATAAATATAGAATTACTGAAAGACATTTGCAAAGAATGTATGTACTTACTAATGATGGAGCAAGGATATTCATGACTAGTGATGGCAGTGAGCAGCTTTTAAATATTAGTGAATACTTATCATCAAAGAAAGATTTTGCTGAATTGGAAGAATTAAATGAAAAAATTATTAATTTATTAAATGCATCTACTTTAAATGAACATTGCAAGGTTACTTATTCAATAGATTCTAAAACAAATTCTATAATTAATATAAGAATAGTGATTTCAAATGACAGTGTGGAGTTTAATAATAAGATAATTAAAATTATCAATTCATTAATAAATGATTCAAATAATCCAAATTTAAACTTAACAATAGGAACACATGATGGTCAACAAGTTTTACAAATAGGCACTGCTACTAAGGATAAAGCGATGCAAATTGCGGAAAGAATAATAGGCGTTCCACAAAATTCAATGCTTCGAATTGGTGATTGTGGAGATCAATTTGGAAATGATTATTCTATGTTAAATTGTTCACAGGGTTTTAGTGTTGAAAAAACGTCTGGTGCTATTGATCGATGTTTTCCGGTTATTGAAAATGGGAAAATAATAAAGGGTGTTGAGGGTACTTTATGTTTATTAAAAAAGACAAAACTTTTACCTACAATTTGTTTGGAACATGCTATTCAAAATGATTATGCAAAAGCGTATGCTAAAATAGAAAAGAAAATGACTCAAGGAAAAAATAATAAAGTTTTGTTTTTTAATAATTTAATTAATGATAAATTTCAAACAGTGAATGGTATAGCTGATTTGTTTGATTTATCAAGTGGAAGTATAAAACTCCCTATGTATGAATGGCTTACTATATCAGATGATAATCCGTTAAAGCAACTATGGTTGGAACATAAGAATTCTAGTTTGTGTTATTCAATGTATGATAATGAAAATATATTATTAAGAGGTTCAGGTATATATTATTATTTCTTATCTCAAAGAACTCATGATGAGAATACGTGGGAAGATATAACAACTAAAGAAATGATATATGAATGGTTAAATAATAATCTGGAATTTTTTACAAAATCTTTAATAGCAATTAATAGTACTTTTGATATAAATGATTTAAATAATACCAAAATGATTTTGGGTTTAATCGATAACATTAGAAATTATTTATTGATTTTATTAAATCAGCAAATTGTTAGTAATGATGTAGAAAAAAATGTACTGATTAACTTAGAAATGTTAGATAAAAATTCATTAATGTACAAACTTTATGACAATTTAATAAATGTTGAAGATTTAATGAGAAATATCTTGTTTAATGGGACTTATAAAATTAATAGTGTTGATGTGGAAATTTTAATTAGAAACACGATTTCGATTACTAATGAATTTGGACCAATTTTTGATAAACAGCTTGATAAAGAAAATTATTCTAAAGATTTTAGAGCATATAGAGAAATAGATAATTTTGCAGAAAACTTTATTACTTGTTATTTGACTTTACAAAAAAATTCTGATGTCTCTAATAAAGGTATTTGCGGATTATGTTATGGTGGCTTAGAATTGCCAATTATAATGAAATCGATAGATGATAGAATAACGGATGTTTCTATACTAAAATTTAACAAGAATGTAACAGGGTATACAAAAAAACAATCGTTGGAATTAAGATTTTTTGATATTTATAAGACTGGTGGTATTGAACTTTTTGGAATTGATAAACAAAAAAAATATATTATATTAGATGATAATTTGTTAACTGGAAAAACAATGCAATTAGCTATAACTACTTTTTTCGATATAGGAATTGATGTTGATAAAATAGTTGCTGTAAGATATCCAGGAGTAAATAGAATTAGTCAAATGTTTATGCCAAATCATGGAGCTGTTGATTATAGACATTTTTTTGATTTTATAGAGGGTCTATATTTTCCAAGTCCATATAGTTGGAAGGATCCATATAGTACAAATCCATATGAAGATTCTTTGGGTGTTTTTGATTTAAATAGAAGAAAAATACTAGAATGCTTAGCAAAAAATGGGGATTATTCTAAAAAGAGTGAAGTAATATATGTAAAAAGGAAGGTAAAAAATGAGAGTTAAAGTTGATATAAATAATTGGAAAAGAAAGTTAGCCTATGAAACTTTTTCAAATTTTAGTGATCCATATACAGGTATAGTGACAAAAATAGATGTAACTAATTTACTAAATTTTTGTAAACAAAATAAATTTTCATTTTATAGTTGCATGACGTATTTTGTATTGAAATCTATGAATGAAATTGATGCGTTTAGTTATGGTTACGGAAAAGAAGAAGAAAAAGAATTTGTTTATAAATATGATACTTTAGCAGTAACAGCAACTGTTATAAATGGTGATAATGAATTAAACTTTACGAGATATGTTGAATATAATGAAGATATTTCAATATTCCTTATGGAATTTTCTAAAGCCAAAGATGATGCATCTAATAATGTTCAATATTATAAAATATCAGGGTTGGAAAATATGAATAAAATTAGTATAACTTGTATACCATGGATTACTTTTTCTAATTTTAAGGATGCTGTTAATTTTAATGAGAGAAATAGTAAACCTAAAATTTGTTGGGGTAGATATTATTTAGAAGGAGATAAATATCTTATGGATGTTTCTTTACTAGTAAATCATGCATTTCAGGATGGATATCATATGGGACTATTTTTCAATAATTTACAACAAAATATATATGAGCTAAAAGAAAATAAAAGATTAGTTAAGGAAAGGCAGAAAATATGTTAAAAAAATATTATAAACTTACTGATGAAAATTATTGTAATATAAATTATATTGTTTATTTCCCTGAAAAAAAAAGTGATAAATTGCCATTATTATTATTTTTACATGGTATTGGAGAAAGAGGTAGTAAAGTGGAAAATATAGAAAAATATGCTTTGCCTAAATATATGAATAAGTTTGATATACCCTATATTGTGGTTGCTCCTCAATGTGCTGATAATAATTTTTGGGATTATCATTTAAGAGATGTAGAAAGAATTTTAGAAAGTATTTATAAGGAATATCAATATGATAAAAATAGAGTATGTATTTTAGGTAGTAGTATGGGGGCTTTCGGTGCTTGGAATTATATTATGTCAAGACCTGAATTATTTAAGGGTATAGTATCAGTTTCTGGAGGAATAATGCTGCCAATTAATCAAACATTATTACCGTTGAAAGATAAACCGATTTTGATGTATCATGGAAGTGATGACAATGTTATTGATGTTAATGAAAGTATACAAGCTTATGAAAAATTAAAAAATATTGGTTCAAGTAATGTAGAATTAAAAATTGTAGAAAATGATAATCATTTTTTAACGTCTCATGCATTTAAAGATGACTATTTGTATTACTGGCTAGAAAAAAAAATTTAAGTAGGTGAATATATGAGGATAATTAGTATAGGAGATTTAGTTACAGATTTTTATTATAAGAATGGTAAATTAGTAGGAGTAACTGGTGGAATGACTTCTCATAATATAATTGCTAATATAGCTAAGCAGGGTTTAGAAACAGCTGTTTTTGGTGTTTGTGGTGATGATATGGCAGGGAGTGTTGCAATTAATAGTTTAAAGGATGTGGGAACAGATATTAGTTATATAAAAATTATTGAAGATATTAATACACGTTGTTTTCACGTATCATATCAAGAATTAAATGGTAAATTGGAGTTTATTTCAAAAAAAAGATGTCCTGTTTGTAATATGAAAAAATGGTATGAAGAAAGTAAAATAGAATCAGGCGATATTTTGAAGCAAATAAGACAAGATGATGTTTTGGTCTTTGATAATTTAAATATGAGTAATCAAGTTATTATAGATAATTGCAGTAATAGAAAGATGTTAGATTTGGGACAATATTTTGAATTAGAAGATTATAATGATAATGATCTTGTTGAAAAAGTTAAAAATAAGTTTGATATTATAAATTTAAATGAACGAGTTGAAAAATATTTAAAAAATAGATTTTCAATAAAATCACTGGAAGATATATATAATATGTTTCATCCTAAATTGATAATTGTAACTCGTGGAAAAAAGGGTTCGGACTTTGTTTTTAATAATAATAAAATAAGTAAAGAATTAAGTAATCCTGAGGTAGAAGTTGATCCAACTGGAGCAGGTGATGCATTTTTTTCAGTGTTTATTAGTGAATATATAAAAAATAACTATATTATTGATTATAAATTTATTGATTTAACTTTTGAAAAAGCGGTTAAACTTACGAAAAAAGTTGTAAAAAAGTTTGGGGCAAGAGGACATATACAAAATTTATATAAAGTAAAGAAAGTACAAGATGTTTGTACTTGTAATAATTTTGATATTCAAACAAGAAAGCAAGTTAAAAGATGTAATATAAATATTAATAATTTGGAAACAAGAGTTATTAACGCTATTAATAGTAATGCTTATGATAAATTAGCTAAAATAGATTTTAAAAGTTTTAATAATAGTATTTTTGTAGGAACTGGTGGTTCTTTTGCTGGTGCAAAATTTTCATCAAAGATTATTAATCAATTGTATGGAATAAATACAATTGCTTTATATCCTAGAGATTTATATTATAGAAACAATAATAATGTTGATTCAGTATTTTTGTTTACTTATTCAGGAACTACAAATGATTTGTTTGTAGGTGCAAGTTTAATTGATAATAATAAAAAATATATTATAACCAAAGGTGAATTACAAAAGGTTGTAGTAAAAACTGGAATATCTAAAAATAGTGTTATTTCATATCGAACAGGTACTAATAAGGGAAAAGAAAGAGGTTTTCTATCTTTTGAGGGTGCATTAGCTCCTGCAAGTTTATTTTTAAAATTATATTTTGAAAAGCAATTAAGAAATGATATTGAAGAATTTATTAGAGATAGTATAAATTATTGGAAAAATTACTTTGATAAATATTTTAAGGAAAATAAAAAAATGTTAAAAGATTTTTTAAGTGTTGGAACTGGTTTTAATATTTTTTCAGGAGATTTTACTGAGTCTGCAACTAGTGATTTAGAAAGTAAAATTATTGAGTCTGGTATATATAATTGTTTAGTTCATGAAAAGAAAAATTTTTCACATGGAAGATTTATTAATTATGAACATTTAAGTTATAATAAAAATGTTTATTTTAAACAAAAAACTACAAGTTTATATGAGAAGAAGTTGTTGGAATATTTAGAAAAAGGTCAGAATTTGATAATTGAAAGTAAATATGATGGAATATTATGTGAGTATGATTTGTTAGTTGCATCTCAATATTTAATATATTATATATCAAATTATCTAAATATAGATATTTCAAAACCTACATATACTGAAGATGCTATGAATATTTATTTTTATAAAGGTGAACTTTAAAAAAGTATTTACAGTTTTATTTTAAAATGAAAGGTTAAAGTAACATTAGGATAAACGCATGAGCTTTAAAAGCACATGCGTTTATTTTGCATGCTATATAGTTTTTCTTGAAACATTTGATAATTTATGATAAAATAAGCACCAGTTATGGAAGGGCTTTTGTTGATATTGGTGATTATATGGCTATTACAAAGATTAATATTAATGATTATTATAAAAAAATGTTGGAAGGGAAAGATTTATCTGTTCCTAATGTTAAGAGTTGGAAATTAATTAAAGATAGAAATAAGAATAATTTGGATGGAATAGCTTTGTCTGAGGATAATGAGGGAATGTCTTATGGTCAATTGTTTTCATCTTGGGATGAGACTGCTAAAGTTTTATCTGCACTTGGTATTTCTAGAAGTAATGGTTCTAGAGCTTTAGTATTGATGCCTAATATAGCTTCTACAGCTGTTGTTGATTATGCTTTGGATATGACTGGTGCTGTTTGTGATTTTATTGATCCTACTACTGGTGATGATAAAATCGTAAGATATATAGAAGATGAAAAAATTACTGATATAATTTCTTTGGATTTGTTATATGCACAGAGTTTGAAAAAAATATCATCAAGATTAAAAAGTGATTTAGGAATAAAAAATATTGTTTTATATCACTCTAGTTTTATGAATTTACAAATGCCTAAGAAAGTTCAAGCACTTGGTAAAGTTATTCATTCTGCGAATAGATTTGATAAGAATGTTGTTAGAATGGAAGATGCATTAAAGAATGTATCTTATCAACAAATAGATTATGATAATGAGCCTATTGATACTTTATCATTAATTACGCATACATCTGGTACTACTACTGGATTGGGTAAGCCTATACCTATAACGGATTTTAATAGAAATGCTTTAATTAGAAATTATGAACTAGCTGAATTCTTATATGAGCCAGGAATGACTATGATGCATTTTATTCCATATTTTGCAGGATATGGTGCTAATAATACTGCCGGTTTGGGACTTTCACAAGGCCTTAATTTGCAACAAATACCTTTGTTTAGTCCGGCAAAGTTTGGTGATTATTTAGATAATTAAAATCTAATATTATTTTAGCAAATACTCCTTGCTGGTTAAATTTGTGTAATGATCCTAAACATCAAGATATTGATTTGTCTTATTTAGTATATGCTTCTGTTGGGGGATCTCCTACTAGTGAAGAAGATGAAAAAAAGATAAATGAATTTTTAATTAGTCATGGTTCTAAAGTTTTATTAACTAAAGGATATGGTTTATCTGAACTTTCTGGTTGTGCGATTGTTACTCTTGATGATTATAATTCTGTAGGTAGTATTGGCGTTAGACTTCCTTTGAATGATGTGGTTTTGCGAGATGATACAGGTACTATTATTAAAGGAGCTGGAAAGGGTGAAGCATTAATTCATTCTGATACTATGACTTCTGGTATTTTAGATGATAAAGTTATTGTTCCTTCTGTTATTGTTGATGGTAAAAAATATTTACCTACTAAAGATATTCTTGAATTAGATGAGTTTGGTGAATATAGATATGTTGAAAGAATTGATAGAATGTTTCCTAGATATGATGCTTATAATGTTTATCCTTCTCAAATTGAAGATTTGTTTAAAAGTGTTGATGGAATTTCAGAATGTGTTATTGTTCCTATTTTTGATGAGAAAAAATCTGGATATGTACCTAAGGCTTATATACAGTTAGAAAAAGATGATGAATTTGGTGATAAAAGTGAATTTATTGAAAACTTTATTCAAGAGGCTTTTATAAAAAATAGTATACCTGGTGTATATAAAGCAAATTATAGGGATATACCAAGAGTATTTACTTTTGTTGATGAAATACCGGTTAATACAATGTTGAAACCAAATTATCATTTATTAGCAAGTCAAGGTGTTGATGGTGAATCATATTCAGTTAATGTTTTGGAAGATAATATGAAAGTTTCTGATATTTCTGTTGCTAAGGTTGATAAAGTATCACAAAAAGTATTAAAAAAGATTTAATCTTTTATATATAAGCTATATAGTTTTTCTTGAAACAATTGACAATTTATGATATAATAAGCACCAGTTATGGAAGGACTTTGTTAATTATGGATAAAATGAGTAAAAAAGAAATGACTGGATATCCAAGTGTTGATAAACCTTGGTTGAAGTATTATGATGGTGACTTTGAGGAAACAGATATTCCTGAAATGTCTATATATCAGTTTGCTAGAAGTAAAACATTAGGTAATGATAGAGATATTGCTATTGATATGAGATTTTCTAAAAATGATTTTAAAAGAGGAATAAAGATACCTTATAAGAAGTTATTTAATTTTATTGAAAATAGTGCTAAGGCTAGTAAAAAGCTTGGTATTAAAGAAAATGAAATTGTACCTATTATTTTGCCTAATATACCTGAGGCTAGAGTTATGATATATTCTAATAGTATTTTAGGTGCTACTTCATATCCCATGTCTCCGTTTATTGCTCCTAATCAGTTGGATGCTATTATTTCGGAAAATGGAATTAAAAACTTGGTTATTTTTCATCCTTTTTATGAAAAATATAAAAATATTTTAGAAAATTCTTCTCTTGAAAATATAATAATTTCTACAGGTACTGATTGCTTTCCTTTTGTACTTAGAAAGTTAGCTTCTACTCCTAAATTAGATAGTAGGAGTGATAAAATAGTATTATGGTCTGAGTATATGGATGGGTCACGTGAAGTTTTAGAAAAAGTAGAACCTTATTTTGATAAAAATCATGTTGCTGCTATTGTTGGAACATCTGGTACTACTGGTATACCTAAAGGCGTTATGGTTACTGATAAAAATTTAAATACAGTAGCAACAGGTTATGCTAATACAGGAGTTTTAGAGGGAAGATTTTGTGATGCGCTTATTCCATCTATTTCTTATGGACTTTCATTATTACATTATCAAACTTCTACTGGTACTTATACTTATTTGATTCCAGAACTGGTTAATGATAAAATTGCAAAATTATTAGTTAATTTAGATGTTGATTCTTTTGCTGGTGGTCCAATTCATTCTATTAACTTGGTTAGAAGTGATGAATTTAAAAGAGGACAAATTCCGCAAATAAAAGATTTTATATCTGGTGGTGCTTCATTATCTAAAGATGTTGAGAAGGATTTAAATAGAATAGATGAGGGTTATAATGAGGATGGAATTTATAATCCGGATATAATAGTAAGACAAGGTTATGCTTTAACAGAATCTACTGCTTATGGATGTTACAACAAAAGAGGAGCTTATAAGTTTGGTACAATTGGAATACCATTTCCTTATGAAACTGTTAGTATTTTTAAACCAGATACGGATTTAGAATTGCCATATGGAATGCCTGGAGAAATTTGTATTTCTGGTCCGGCAACTATGGCGGGTTATTTAAATAACGAGGAAGAAACTGAGAAGGTTTTAAAAGTTCATAGTGATGGAAGAACTTGGATTCATACTAAGGATATAGGATATATGGATGATGATGGTCATTTACATCATGTTGATAGAATAAAAGATATTTTTATGAGATCTGGTTTTAATGTTCATCCTTCTAAAATAACGGAATTTATTAATTGTTTACCGGAAGTTAAAGAAAGTGTTGTAATTGGTATAGACCATCCTAAAGAACAGTGTGTACCGGTAGCATTCATTGTATTAGAGGATACTGATAAGTCAATAGATGAAGTTAAGGAACAAATAAGTAAAGAATGCTATGAATCATTAGAAGAATGTTCTGTACCATATGATTATGTTTTTGTGGATGAACTTCCAATTAATTTAGGTGGGAAGATTGATAAACCTAAAATATTGCAAAAAGCAAAGATAGACTTTAGTAAAGAAAATAAAATAGTAAATAATGAGTTAAATTTTAAACAGGAATAGTTTTTTATATTCTTGTTTTTCTTTACCATAATTTAAATAAATGATAAAATAATTAATATAAAAGGTTGTGGTTAATGTGATAAGTGTGACAATATCAATATGTTGTTTTATATTTTTATTTATAATAGCTATTGTATATTTTTCAAAAAAAAGAATTAATAATATTGATAATAAAATATTTTCTATTATGATTATTATTAATTTAATTGGTATACTTATAGATGTTTTTGGTTATTTTTCTTTTCATACATATAACTTGGACTCTTTTATAAATAAGATGATTGCTAAAGTATATTTGTTATATTATTTGTTGTATGGTTTTTGCCTTTTTTGTTATATATATAATATAACTTTTAAGAATATAAAGAATATTATAAAGAAATTATTAATTTTGCTTAGTGCTTTTTTGTTAATAATTTTATGTTTACCTATAAAGATGAAAATTGATACTAATACAGCCTTTTCTTATGGAATTGGAGTTAATTTTACTTATTTTATTGGTTTTATATTGATTGTGTTAATGATTGCATTTCTTTTTAAAGGAAGAAAAAGTATTAGTTTTAGATATTATATTCCTTTGCTAGCCTTTGTTATTTTGACTTTGGTAACTGTTGTTACTCAGAAAATTAATCCTTCTTTGACGTTATTGCTTTTGTCAAATACAATCGTTACTTTTTTAATGTATTTTACAATAGAAAATCCAGATATGAAAATGATTAAGGCATTAGAGGAAGCTAAGGATGAGGCTGATA
>CAZIFN010000023.1:0-18458 GCA_964538205.1 uncultured Mycoplasma sp. | reverse complement strand
ATATGAAAAAGAAAAAAATTCGTTAAAAAACGAACTTTAGTCTAAAAATTTACGCTTTTTTCTTAACAATAACATACTTAGTATCTTCATCTATAAGTTGATTATTATCATATAACTTAAATACTAATTTATAAGTACCTGATGTTAAATTATCACTAAAATTGAAATATAAATTATTAGAAATACCAGCAGAAACTTCTAACATTCTTTCATAACTAGATTTACTAATATATGACATTTCACCAGGAGATTTAAGACTATTACTAAACAAAGTATTAAAATCAACTTCAGTATAAACAGTTGTATCTTTATTATCAACATTTCTTTTATAAAGACTAACTCTTACATTAGGATTAGTTAAAACAGTAGTATAAGAAACAACATACGTATTATATTTTAAATTTAATGCATTAAGACCTGTATCACCAAGTACCAACTTAGTCTTATCATCAGTTGTAACTTTAATACTATTATCACTACCAACAAGAGTAACTGGTACTTCATATTCTAATGACTCCAAAGTATGAGAATTATGTTTTCCATCTGCTGATGCAAATAAAGTAAATACTAAAGTATAGTTACCAGAAGGAAGTAAAGGATCACTATAAATTGAAATAGTATGTTTTAAATTTGTAACCTTATCAGCAAGTTTAATCCTATATACTCCATCACTATCAGCAAAATACTTAACACCATCAATAGAAACACTAGTACCTGACAATAAACTAGAACTTACCTGTTGACCAGAGCTATCTATTATTGAAAGATTAATACCCATATTACTAGACTCATAATTAGTATTAATAATAGCTTTTCTACCCTCAGTCTGATCATATGTTATACCAGTTAAATAATCTATATTATAAGCTATATCATAATACATATAATTAGAAGAAGGAGTAACAGTCTGATTTAAAACAGCATTAGAACTATCATATAAACTATATTTCATTAAAGCCTCACGAATACCAAGTACAGGAACCAAAGCTCTATCCTCACTATTTCTAAGTTCAAATAAAATTGAATTATCAGCATGAGTACCAGTTGTTGTTGTTTCTTTAAAATCAAAAATGAAAATAAACTCTTCTACTACTCTACCATTTTCCTCATCAAAATAAACTTTATTCCAATAAGCATCATCATACAAATTATCTAGACTAGTACTACCCATTTTAATAAATTTATTTAATGGATAAGCAACCTCATGATCAACCGCTAAATCATTAACACTTCTTTCATACTCATCACTATCAACTGTATAGTAATAATACTGAGGAGTACCATCAATATTAGCTCCAAAATCAATCATTGTAATTTGTGTACCAATAGGTAATGCATAAGAACTAACTAAAGTATGATAATAATCATTATTTATACCATAAACATCAGAAAACTTATCTGCATAAGTAAATAAAGAATAATACGTTGAAAATTGACTTTGATTAGTAATATTTACAGAAGTAGCAGTAGGAAGTTCATATCTTTTATCATATGAAATACTAGCATCATACGCATCTTCATCTTGAATATTTGTAGCTTTTATATAAACAGTAATAACAACAATTTCAACTTTTGATTCAATTTCATTAATAGGAGTAGATACTTCCAAACTAATAACAACACTACCTAAATCCTCAGTTAAACCTATATTTTTAGCATGATATAAATAAAACATCAAAGAAGGAGCAGAAGACGTTGTATCAGTTTTATAAGTAGTTGTACCAATAAAACTACCATCATCTTCACTAAGATAACTTGTAGTACCATATCCAGTCCATTCCCTAGTTTCTGCTTTCATAGATAAACCTATTATCCTATTAGCCTCTTCTGCACTACTAGCAATCTTTGGAACACTACTAGGATCAACTAAATTAACACCCTCAGTAAGACCATCAATATTAAAGTCAACAACATTAAACGTTGTATTACCATCATCAGACTCAGTTAAAGATAACTCATAAGTACCTAACGAAGAATACTTAGCAGCTTGTAAAAAGTTAACTTCATAGCTAAGTGTTTGAGAACCAATAAGCCAGCGATAACCAGTCTCACCAATCTCTGTAGGGTTAATATAATCAACAGTTAAAGTCATAGTATCATCAGAAACAAAGTTAGAATAAAATCCATCCTTAGTAATATCATGATTAAGACTATGAAGACCTAAGACATAAGAACCACCAATCTCAATGTCATCATCAGAAATAGTATCACCAGTTCCTAGTCCATAATCATATAATCCATAATCATAACCAGAATTAGGAGTAGTATACATTCCAAAGAAAGTCATACCAGTTACTTTACCATATTCTGTTGCACTAGCATTAGTAGTAACATTCAATTTACTATTAAGAAGCATATAAACTCGATTATCAACATTTTTAGTAATATTTCCATCATCATCTATATTAACAACAGCAGGAACTAAAGTACCATTATCATCAACACCAGAATAAAATGATTCAAGTAAATTGGCATTCTTCTTTAATAATAATACAGTTCCATTTTTAATAATTAAAGATTTTATTTGATTAAATGAATATGGAATTTCTGAATATTCATTAGTTCTATCTTTTATACCAGAAAGTTCAATACAACTATTATCTATAATTAATTCATCAGTTCTTTGAACAGAAATATTTTTATTAGGTGCCTCTCTAGTACCAAGGTTTTTAATATAAATATTAGAAACACCAGAAGAAGTAGACGCATTACCTGACCCAAATATAGAACCATTCAATAAAAACTTATGATTATTTTTACTATAACCTGTTCCATCTATATTTACATTAATTGCCGAAGTAACAGAAATAAATGTCCAGTCATAAACCTCAGATCCAGAAGCATTAGCTTCTCCTCCTCCAAAGACTGTTCCTCGTATATAAATATTATCTTCTATTAATGTATCATCTAAAACAGACATAGTACCAATATTAGTTTGAGTACTACCATAAACAACAGAAGTATTAGCACCACCATAAACATTTCCATAAATAGTAGCACCTACAATATTAACTTTAGCAACAGAATTTCCTACACTTTCAACACCGGTTGCTGCTGCATTACCACCTGCAAATAAAGAACCCGTAGAAGGAGCAACACTATCAACTGTTCCTATTACTGTTTTACCATCTACACTAATATTAGTATTTTTATAAACAATTGCTGTTGAACCATTTCCACCAGCATAAGCGCTACCTAAAATATTACTATTAGTAATATATACTTCCGTATTTTCAGAAACAATACCCTCATTGCCACCACCATAGACATTCATATTAATAGTAGCATCATCAATATCTAAAAACGTAGAACCCGAAACGCCAGCTGCATTACCACCAGCATATACAGAATTAATAATAGCATTCTTAATTGTAACATCAGTACTTGAAACAGAAGCCTTATTACCACCACCATATAAAGTACCTATAGTACCAAAGTTAACAGTAACCTTAGGTGTAGTAGTAACACCACCTTCATTATTTCCACCATAAAGATTATCAATATTAATAATAGAATTATCTGAAGATTTAGAAGGACTTAAAACCATAGAACTTATACTAAAATCAGAAACTAAAGTATTAGTAAGAATAGCAAAAGTAAATGAATAAGTACCAGAATCAGCTGCTAAAGTGTTCTTATTATTACTATCATATCTATTAACAGAATTAATAATAGCCTTACCGGAATCTATACTAAAATCACTACTAGACCAGTTAGAATAAATAACCGAATCAACAGGCATATTAAGACTAATCTCCCAATCAGAAATTAAAGAAGAAGTTAAATTAGTAAGCGTAACAGTAACATCTACATAAGTTTCATACTCACTTGATTGCCAAGTAGCTTCAACTGGCGATGCATTAATATCTACATTAATAGAAGGCTTAGAGCCAATAATTACGTTAGAAGAATCCAAGTCCCCTGACTTATTAGAACCTCCAAATAAATTAGTAATATTCCCTTTATTTACATTAACATTTGAAGTAGTAAGTCCAGCTTCATTACCTCCACCATAAATATTTGTAATAACACCAGAATTAATATTTACATTAGAAACACCCGACAAAGCATTATCTCCACCGCCATAAACACTTCCAATATTACCATCATTAATATCTACATTAGTAACTTCTGTACTACCACCTTGATTATTTCCTCCATAAACAAATGAAATAGTTCCCGAATTAATAGTAACATGACTTACGTCAACATCACCCGAATAATTTGATCCACCAAAGACTTTATCTAAAACAACATTATCACAAGAAACATCAGTAGTAGAAACACTAGCTCTTTCTCCACCTGCATATACCGAATTAGCAACAACCGAAGAAACTAAAACACTGGAAGTATTTGCTGAAGCTAAACTTCCTCCTCCATAAATATCCCCAGTAAAAGTACCTCCAGTAACAACCACATTATTCTTATCAGTATTACCACCAATATTATTACCACCATAAACATTACCTACAGTACCAGATTTTACATAAACATTAGTAGTATTAACAGTACCAGATTTATTAGAACCACCAAATAAATTATTAACAGTAGCACCCTGCAAGTAAATATTAGTCTCATTCTGACCAGTGTTATTACCTCCACCATAAGCATTTCCAATAACACCATTATTTAAATAAACAATATCCTTACCATTAGGACTTCCTTTTAAATCATTTCCACCATAGACATTACCAATATTTCCAGAATTAATAGTAACAACCACATCTCCAAGAACATAAGGAGTATAATCATCACTTCCCTTACCTCCTCCAAAGACAGACTGTTCTATAATACCTCTATTAACCAAAACATTAGTACCAAAGGAAGAAACAGATGAACTAGCACTGCTACCATTAACAGTACCATAAGCACTTCCTCCATATACATTTCCTTTAATTAACAAATCATAAATATAATCATTATCACCTATAGTAACATTTACATCTTTAGTAACAAAAGTAGAATTACCTTCACCACCACCATAAACATCATTATTAACAGTACCAGCAAAAACCTTAACATTAGTAGTTCCATACACCGTTCCCTTAGTTTTTGAACCACCATATATATATCCAATCTCTCCACCAAAAACAGAAATATTTATAACAGATTCTACAGAAGAAGTACCAGAACCATTATTATTTCCTCCTCCATATAAAGAACCCTTTATAGTTCCACCTAAAACTTTAATATTAGTAGTTGTAGTATTAGAAGAATCAATACCAACAGCTCCATAATTTCCACCACCATAAACATTACGCTTAATAGTAGCATTTCCATCTATAATTATATTAGAATTATTAGCAGTACCAATTTTAGAAGAATTACTGTTACCATTACCAATTCCAAAAACAGAACCAGACTCAGCACCAAACATCTCACTACCATCAGCAATTAAAGTATCATCACCAACAACAGCAGTACCACCAATGTATATAAATGTATTTCCATCTAAAGTACCACGATAACTACCAGTATCACTTCCAGAATAACCATTAGAACCACCAAAAACAGAATAATTGACAACACCAGCCGTAAAATTAATAATTCTATTACCATAAGTTGCTGAAGCACCAGCTCCACCAACAACCATATCAATAGAACCACCCTTAATATTTAAATAAGCATCATTGTATAAAGATCTATCATCATCTGTTAATGGACCAGCTATTAAATTATAAATCCATCCACCTTCAATAGTACCTTCTCTAGCAGAATAATGAGTTCCTCCACCTCTGCCACCAATGTAAACTCCTGTAGAATAGTCATATTTACTACTACCATACTTACCAGACTTAATATTAGTATGCAAAGCTATACTATTAGTAGTATTAGAACCATATACAGCTCCACCCCAGCTACCAGACGCACAATAATAAATTATTAAAGAATCATTATCATTATTTATCCTATCAAAATCATTTCCATAAACACCTAAAGCATCAACATAAATTCTAGAGCCAGATGTACCCCACCAAGAAGAACTATAATCACCAACATCACCATTACTTAAAATCAAAGTGTTATAAAAACCAGACTCAACAGTCAATCGATAACGAGTAACAGAATCACTAGAACCATTAGAACCATTAGAACCACCAATGACACCAGAAGCTGAAGTATAATTTGAAGATTGTCTAAGTCCTCTACCAATTTTTAAATTATGAAAATTGCCATAAATATAAGAACTTTGATTAGAACTAGAAGCAGGATCGCTATTACTATAATTTCTATTAGTAGTTAAAGTAATATATTCAATCCTTAAATCAGATGAAGCACTTATATAATTATTTCTAATATTAAAAGTAGCATTACTTCTATAATCATTACCATTATTAATACTAGTTAAAGTTAAAGGAACACTATTAGAAAGTGAAGAACTAACACCAGTTCTTAAAACAACAATATTAGTATCTCTTGTAACTAAATAATAATAATTACTACTACTATCAATAACATTTTCATAACCAAGGGAATCATAATATTGAATATATTCATAATAAGTACATGTAGAACTATTACAAGTACCAGAAAGATAATTACCAGTATTATCATAATATCCTAAAATAGACTGACCAGATGTCAAAGTAACTTGCTTAAATAACCCAGCTGATGAAACTCCTTCACTAAAACCTTCAATTTCATAACCAGTTATAGTTCTAGCATAAACAACAGCACTACCATTAACTAAATCATAATAAACTAAACTGTCATCATAACTACTACTAGTAGGATGATAATAATAAGTACAGCCACCATAAGTATTACAAGTATTACCAGAAATATCAACACCCGATACATTAAAAGCACCAGTAGGAAAAGTATTACGTCTATTTACAGTACCAGAAAGATAATAATTAGTCATATCATCTTCTCTATAAATAGGAATACTATCAAGCTTCCTCATCCCAGCACTATTTAAATTATTATAAGCATTATTCCAAGAAGAACCAGACGTAAATTCATAAGTAGTAGCTTTAATCCAACTAGCCCTAAAACTAATAGAAATAACTTGATTAACATCAGAAACAGGTATTTTAACATATCTTACATAAGTATCAATATCTAAATAAACTATAGCACCCGGATAATCAGTAACCCAACCATTAAAAGCCATATTATTAGGTCTATCACCAAAAGGATTATCAATAAGTTCAAAAGTAACATATCCATCAACTACAGGATAATATTTATAATAAATAAACTTACTCTGTCTTTCATCACTATCTAAAGAAACATGACCAGTATAGCTCTCATTAACTATTCCAGCTCCATCATATTTAGCATAAACTTTAACTAAATTACTATCATTATAAATATTTTGATTTTCCAAAGTAGGAATCATCCCAGTACTAGAAAAATCAGTATAATTAAGACCCGTATAATTATTATAATCACTAATTAAATCATTAACATAAACAGTATCATCAGTTATTCCTGAATCATGTAAATTAATAGACTGATTAACAGAAAAAGAAAAAGTAGTAATAGCATAATCATTAACAGTACTATTATCTTGACTTCTTTTAATCACTAAAAGACCAGCTACATTTTCAAAGTAATAATTACTATCTAAATTATAATTCAATAAATACAATAAATCTGAAGAAGAAATCATAGTATTATTACTATTATTAATAAAATTAGGACTATCATATATATACTGATTATCATGATTACTATTAGAATTAACATAATTAGAACTAATATCATTAATTAAAGAAGAACACTTAATATTAGTAACTATATAATTACTATCACATTCTATAGTATGACTAACTTTACCTAAAGTTAAAATATTATTAGAATTAAATTCAATATTAACATAAATATTATAAAAAACACTATCTTTAGAAACATAACCAATAACACCAGATAAAATATTATCATTTAATTCACTAATATTAGAAAGATCAATCTTACCATTTATAATAGAAATATTTGATACATTACTATTACCAAGTAAATCCCCAGCAATAGTACCAAGCTTATAAGTATATTCTGAAGAACTAGGACTAACTACAATATTATCTAAATTAACATTAATAAATGAAGCATCATCCATAATAGAAAAAATACCATAATAACTATAATTATCTATAACTACAGAATTAATAATCTTAGCATTCTTAATAGCATAACCATTACCATCAAAATTACCTTTAAAAGTACCATTAATAGGATTCCATTCATGATTATCAAGATTAATATTATTACCAAGCTTATAATACTTATCATTATATATATTACTATGATCCCCTTCTATTAATAATTTAAAATAATAAAACTCTTCTCCATTATTAATTATATAAGGATTATCAACAGTTCCATTTCCAGAAGAAAAAGACGAAGCGGCACTTACTCCATCCCATCTTTCCTCTGTATCATTACTAAAACTATTTTTAGCAGTAAGTAAACTAACTATACTAAAGCAAGCAATTAAAACAATTAAAACAGAAACAACATAAAATACTAACTTGTTCTTAATTTTTCTACTTCCTGCCAAATTAAATCCCTCCATTAATTATTTACATAACTTTTTAATTTAACGTATTTCTCAATCCTTTCAAGTTCAAATACATTTTTATTATCAAATTTTATTGATATTTTCTGCATAAAAGAAATTAATAATTTTAACTGTTTTCTACCATAAGAATCATTCTTCTTAACTTCTTTAAAATAACCAAACTTATCTATCTGAATCTTATATTTCATAATCTTATAAATACCATCAAAAAACTCTTCATCATTATACAATATAGCAAAAGTTAAAATCCTTAAAAATACATAAATAGGCATATCATATATTTTATTACGAAGATTTTCATATAACCCAGCTCTATCTAAATCATAATCATATATTTCTTTAAAAGTAGGATGATTAATAGTATCTTCTAACTCAACCATATCACCAGAAACAATAATAAGAGCAAGTTTATAAACATATTGATATTTAACTAACCATTTCTTATTAATTCTAGTAGTAGTTAAAGTATCATTTTTAATTCTAAGTAAATTAGATACCTGTTCTAATAATTCTCTTTCTCTTTCTTTTGCAGTATTTCTTTCTCTTGTAACAATATTATTATTATCAATATCTATAACATCTTCTACTTCTAATATTTCTATTTCTTCTTCACTTTCAATTTCCTTTTCTTGTAGTTTCTGTATATTAGCTATTTCATTTAAAGGAATAGTAACAGTAAGACCTGTTTTTTCTTCTTTTTTATGTTCCTTTGTAACAAATATCTCATCAGGAACACTACCTGTAGTAACTTTTTTCTTTTCTTTTATAATATATTTTTGAATAATACTATCAAAATTAATTAAAGCTAAAAATATAAATAAAATTAAGAAAGTTGCTACTAATTTAAGTATAAAACTAGGTGAAATAGAAAGTTTAACAACTCCTATTAATTGATCTTTAGTAATTGGATCATCCTCTGTATTATTAACATCACCTTGAGCAATTAATTTATTACCTACTTTTCTAACCAATCTATGAGTAATAATTTCTCCATCATTATTTACATAAGTAATAACATCACTAACTTTAACATCATCATCTATTTTTACAATTATTATATCATCAACTTCTAAAGTACCAGACATACTACCAGTTTTAACAACAAAATAAGTATAACCAAAGACATTAACATAATCTTTTTTCATTATATCAGTAACGATAAAAGTATATATACATAAACTTACTAATAAAACTAAAAAACAACACGCAATAGACTTAAACACTTTTTTTAAGTAAGTCATTATACCACCAGCCTATCTATTCTTTCATTCTTAATTATAACATACCAAATGTCAAAATACCATAGAAAGAAAAAAAACTACAGATTTTTTATCCGTAGTCTATAAACTAATATCTGTAATTCTATTTTTAAAGTCAACAACTGATTCATTATCAGTATCATCTACACTATCTTGATTTTCATTGTTAAATTCAAAATCATCAAATCCATTATCATCTTCATCATCATCTTCATCGTCGCCTTCGCCAGACTCTTTTTTCTTTTTATTATCCATATACATTTTACCACCTATTGCCCCGGCTGATATAGTACCAACACCAGCAACAGCAGGAATAGCAATACTAGATGCTGATTTAGTTTTAACCTCTTTACCATCAACAGTAGTTCCAGAAATATCTGGTGTAATAAAAGATTCCAAAGCATCAGCAACTTCATCAAATATAGTAGAATCATCTACCTCTTCTAAAGTATCAATCGGCTCATCAGCTTCAATAATATCATCTATACCAGCTGCTGTAAATCCAGCACCAAGAGCACCAGCTACGCCTCCAGATGCAGTAGATAAACCTTTAGAAGTAGTAACTCCAGAGCCATTAATAACATCCGCAACCGCAGAAGCAGCACCCATATTAACAATAGAATCATCAGTAGTATCACCAGTTGAATTAAGAATATCATCAGTAAGACTATCCTGAACATCAATACTTTCACTACCAGTCTCTTCTACACCCTTATTATCCAATGTATCAAGTGTAGGAGAAACATAACTATTAGAACCAGCAGAATATGAAGTAGGATTATTTAAAACTATTTCCGAATTAAAATAACTAAGAACACCTTTAGCCGCAGAAACATCAACACCATTAGAAAAGTTCTTAATAGCTTCCCTTAACTCATCAATAGCTCCTGCTAGTCTACTAAAATTACATATATTATCAAATGCCTGTAATCCACCAGTTTCAACACCATCATCATCTAAAATATCAGTACAGTACATATCATTACGTTGCTTTGAAGTATAAAGGTCATGTTTAATACTATCATCATAGTCTAATGCATAGCTATACCAGTTACGAGTAAAGATACTGCGTTCTTGTGATAAAATATCGTCATACAAAGCTTTAGCTTCTTTTGATAACTCTCTTGCTCTTTCAATAACTTCATCAATATATTGATCTTCTTTCATAGTAATATCACTAGTATAAGAAATAGAAGAAGCATTAAGATTATTCTTAAAAGTATTAGCTGTCTGAACTAAAATATCTTCCTCTGCATCACTAAGATTACCAAGATCAATAGAAGAACCATAAACCGCTAATGCAGCATTATAATTACTATTAGTATTATTAGTACTATTACTACTAGTAGAACTAGAAGTTGATGTACCACCATCAGTCATTTCAACATTAGTATTTCTCATAAAAACACCTCCTTAAAAACAGAACTCTAGCAAAGCGGAATATGACCAGAATCATCAGATGTAAATCTAGAACCATTTGAACTCGATTTAGGTTTATTTTGTTCATAAGAAGCTTCTTCTTTTGTTTTTATATTTCTATAAGTTTCTCTTCTATCTGATGTATATTTTTCAATATTTATTTTCAACGCATCTAATTCATCTGACAATTTAAGAAACAATTTCTGAGAAGTAATATCACCAACCTGAAAAATACTATTATTAGAAAAAAGATCTAAAAAAGCACTAGCTTTGTGATAAAACGCCTCAAATTCAGTATTAATAAAGCCTTGGTCTTTACCATATACTTTATACACTTCATCAATATTAACAATTTGATTTTGATTAGTTATAGCCAAATAAACCACTACCCTTCTATTTTTATTATATACTAAAAAACAATTAAAACAAAACAAATTTCAAAATATTTACACTATATAACTTCTAAATTAACATCATCATCAATATCTATAACATCATATTCCATAAATTTAATAATAAAATAAATATTTTCTAAAGATAACTTACTTTTAGAAATATCATAAACTGTCTTTATATAATTAACAGTATCCATGAAACTATCCAAAGTATCAACACTTATCTCATCAATATTAATATTAATTCCTAATAAACGATATTTATCAACAATTACTGAAGAAACATCAGTATTAGTAAAAGCATTAATCTTTCTTAAAAAATCAATATAAGGACTATAAATAAAATCAAAATACCTATCTAACTCTTCTTCAAAAGAAAAATTAACATCTTCACTAAAATGTTCTTTAAACATCTTTTCTAAATAATAATAAGAACTATAACTTAAATAAAATAAATCATATAAACTAGAAACACCAGTAATCTTCTTATTAATCATAGAAACAATTTCTAAATCATGTAATTCATCATATAAAGTAACAAGTTTATTAATTTGTTCATTTATCTCCAACTTAGTAGACTTTTCCTTAGCTAAATCAGTCTTATGAAATAAACCCTTCTTACCTATACTTTTAAGATAATCATTATAAATTTTACTTCTTTTAGCTTCTTCTACTTTTACTTCTTTTAACTTCTGTTCATATAAATCTTTATTTTCATTACGTTTATTATACTTATCTTGCATATCTTTAATAATAAATTCATATCTATAATACTTCTTTAAAACATTCAACGTATGTGCCAAATCAATCATATCACTATAATATTTAGTAACATCTAAAACATCATTAAAAGAACCATCTATTACAAACTGATCAAAATTCTTAACTCTAGTAGCAGAATTATTTAAATAATCTAAAATATTTTTCTTTTTAGATATAAACATCTCTAAATTATAAAAATCATCAGTAGCAATACTATTATTTAAACTATTTACATTACTTAAATAACTATCAAGTAATTTATCCTTATAGCAACCTATATCATTAAGCATATTACTAGATACATTATTAACATAAATATCTAGCTTATCCTTATATTTATCTAAAATAAACCATAAATTAAGTTTCAAATGCTTAATAAAATTAGGACATTCCCAATAAATACTATCAAAACATTTCTTCATAATATCATTAAAATCATTATTATTAAAAAAATCAATAAATAAAGACATATAACTATAAGTAAACATAGAATAAGTAAAATCAGAAGAAGTAATAGTAATACCTGCTTCTTTGTAAATATTAATAATTTTACTTAAAATACTATTAACATCATTTAAAGAAACATTATCATCAATATCAATACTACTAATTAAACTATAAATGCCTAATTTATAAAAAGAATTATAACTATTATTAGTATAAATAATAGTTTTTTTATAATCAGAAATTATTTTTCTTACTTCATCATAACTTTTAGTTTTATCAATAGGATATATTTCTTTAACTTTCTTACTTATTAATTTATAAATATCTTTTTGATATTCCATAAACTTATCAAGTTCTTGTTTTACATAATCATTTCTTTCTTTTACAGCTTTATTATGAAATTTCTCTTTCATCTTCTTAGTACCAGATTTAAGTTCCATTTCAAATTCTTCTATATGCTTAGTATTAGCTAAAATCTCATTATTAATAGTTGTTAGTCTACTCATTTGTAATACCTGCACTTTCTTCTATAAGACTGCTATTTAAATATTCAATATGTTTAATTATCTCATCATATAATTCTATTAATTCTTCATTATTTAGTTCAAAAATATCAACTACATCATTATCCATCTAATCACACCTTACAATAATAGAATAAAAGACCTTCCACTGAAGGTCTATTTATAAAATACTAAGCTTGCTCTAATGTACTGAATTGTAAGTTATAAGCTAGTGAACCTCCAGAAGCATTATCTTCACAATCAACATCTTGTCCTTCAACCCACATATAAATTCTAACCTTTGTAACGCCAGCTTCTAAATCAAATACTTTTTCATACTTTGTACTAGGAATACCAGCTGCTGTTGAATATATTTTTGGAGTAACAGAACTAAAATAAGTTTCATCAGTAGAATTTAAAGCAATATTAGCAGTAGATGTAATATCAGCCTTAACACCATTATAAGCAAGTTGAGAACCACCTGTTTGTGAAGTAACTATACCATAAACGTCTGATGCATGTTTAACAGCAGCAGGAGTATGAACATCATAGTTTGGTTCCCAAATAATTGGAGCAACACTACCATCATTTTTTAATGCTCTAATAGTCTCAGCTGTAGAACCAACATCAGCATGACCCTGTGTAACAAAAGCAACACGAGAAGCATTTTCAATACCAGTTGAAGTACCAGATGCAATAACTGTTGAATTAGATGTTAAATAAACAGCAGCAGCAACATTGGTTTGAAAATATAAATCAAATACTACAAAGTCACCTGTAGTTGTTGTATTTTGTTCAACACTTTGCTCAGCTGTTAAAATATAATTACCAGAAGCATTAGAAGTAACATTACCTACAAACATTTTCATAAACCCTGTAGTAGAATCAACCTCACCTACTGTAGAAGTTGGTTTAATACTTGATGTCTTATTTGGTAACTGATTAACAACACCTGTATAAGTAGCACCAGTAATATCTTCATTAGAAATTACAGTTTTCCAAGTAGAAGCATCCGCTGAAATTTGCAAACCTTCAGATGTAGTAACATTTACATCAATTTGACTAACTGTAACAGTCTTATTAGCAGTAAACCATGCATAAGTACTAGCAGTTAAAACAACACCCGTAAATAAAATCATTAGTATTGCTATAAAAATCTTTTTACTTTTCTTTCTTTTCTTAGAATTTCTTTTTTCCATATTCCTCTTCACTCCTTATTATTTATCGACATGTTCTTCCGTGAAATCCATATGTAGCTTAATTTCTCCACCAAGTAAATCATTTTTGCACTCAGGATCATCTCCCTCAATCCAAACAACAACAGTATATCGATCCTTACTACTTGGCTTAAAGTTCTTCCGCTGTTCTAAAACAGCTATTTTAGATGAAACAAATTCTTTAGTACCAGGTTCAGCTTCATTAGTTTCCTTACTCTTTTTAGCATAGACCGTCTTCTCACCATTACGATAAATCATAATTCTAATAGCTTCATCTACATTTTTGATAGTATCATCAATATCTATCTCATACCAGTAATTAACCTTCTCTTTTCCAGCATTAATTACATAAAAAGTATATGCTATATAATTATCACCATTATGACCACCAGTCTTTTCTGAATCAATATTATCAGGTAACCAGTTAATAGATATATTATCCATATACTCAATAGTATCAGCAGACAACTTCCTAGCCTTATTTTTTAAATTACCAGTTTCCGATAAAAATACATTCTTTCTATTAGACATATTCTTATCAAGAGAAACAGTAAAACGACCACCAGCGTAAATAATATACAAAAACAAATAAATAATTGAAATTAAAATTAATAATAGTAAAAAAGCAATCTTAACTACCTTAACAAATAACTTTCTTTTATATATCTTTTTAGCTTCTACTTCAACACCATTATTCTTCATTTAATCACCATTATCTTAAGTTTTGTATCACCCGCCACCTTTCCTACTATGTCTATTTAATTATAATAAACTTTTCCATCTTTAGCAATAGATAAAATAACTTTTTTAATTTTTAAGCCAAAATTTCAAAATTAGTTTTCTAATATATTCATAAAAACATGTAAACTCTTTACAACATATTAAGTAATATTAACTAATTTAATAAAAATATGCTAAAATAAAAACAAATAATAAGGAGGAAAAAATGAAAAACAAAAAAACACTAATTAAAATAATCATAGGTATAGTATTAATAGTTATTATAACTATAGTATTATGGAGTATTTTTATTAAAACCAATAAAAAATTTACTAGAACCAATACCTGGTATGATGTTGATGACTTACCATTATCTGCACAACTATATCCAGTTAAAAATAATGATAACTGGGTATATATTGATACTACTGGAAAAATAGTAATTGAAAACAACTATGACTATGCTTATTATTTCTATGGAGATATTGCTGAAGTTGAATTAAATGATGAAAGATATCTAATTGATAAAAATGGAAACACTATAGAAAGTAGCATAGATAACTTTTATGATGATTATGATGGAGCCTATATCGTAAATGGAAATTTATATTATAAAAACACTAAAAAATTAAATAATGATAATATATCTGTCTATCCATTTAAGAATGATATAGGATTAAATAATTATTTAGAAGACACTGGATTATTTGGTTTTTATAACGAAAAAGATAAAACTACTGGCATTATCAATCGTAATGGAGAAATAATATACAAAACAAAATCATCTAATAAAATTGAATTAAAATATGATAAAGCCTCAAGTGAAAATTATAATAATTTTACTAGTAGATATTGTACAATAGAAGTTGATAATAAATCAGGTCTTATCAATTGTGACTCTGGAGTTGAAATTTATCCTTTAAGCGAAAAATATACTTATAAACTAGCTGGATCTAACTTTATAAAAATATATAAAAATAATGAATTTATAAAAACAGTATATATATATAAAGATAAAGTAAAAAGAACTTTTGATGAAGAAATAAAATCAGTAATTAACGAAGACTCTAATAATTATATAACAATAATTAATGAAAACAATCAAGAATATATGTTATTAGATGGAACCATAATTAAAGAAGATGATGAAGGAATATCTGGCGAAGATAATATAAAAAAATATAATAATTATAGAAGAGCAAACTTTTTACTAAAAGATAAATTTAAAATATTTATTGAACAAAAGCTAATTAATGAAGATGATCATTATACAACTTCAACAAAATATGGAGTTAAAAAAGCTGATAAATTAATCTTACCAGCTGAATATGATAAATTTTATTTCAACATAGATAATGATAAATATATCATTGGTTTCAAAGAAAAAGAAAAAGATGAAGAAAATGATAAATTTTATTTATACAGTTTTGAAAATTCATCAACTGCCCTATTAGAGTCTTATGATATGGGTTTCCTTAACAAAAATCTTATTTATTATTATTCAGAAAACACTCAAATCATATATAACTTAGAAACAAAAAAAGAACTAATTATTGATAAAGACGCACGAATATATGCATATAATAATTTCATTGAAATTATACGTACCGGCGGTAGTAGAATAATATATGACTCTAATTTTAATATAATTTATCAGTATTAACAAAATTTTATTTTACCAACATTCTGTAAAGTTATTCCATCATACTGGAATAACTTTTATATTTATAAAATTAAAACTACTTTTATTATAAATATACTTACCAAAATTTACTTAATATTTATCCTAACAGAATATTTTAAAACTCGAACTAAAAAATAGTTCGAGTTATATTCAATATAGTGTCAATGAAGATCTAACAACTTTCTGATTATTACAAATTGATAACATATAATAGATTATCCAACTAATTATATTATAATATTAAATATAATTGAACTTCAACTACTATATTCCTAATAGGTACTTATTACCTTCATTCACTTGTTGCTGTAACTTTTCTAACTCTTTTATATTTTTATTATTTTTTAATGCTTCCATTTGATTTCTAGCAGATTCATTTAATTGAATCAATCTATCAGACTGTTTTATATTCATTCTTATTAGTTCAGCATTGGTATTTTCTAAATTATTTAGAATAATTAAATGTAATAAATCAGTATAATCCCTCATATTACCATTCTTAGCAAGTTCAGGATTACTTTCACGCCATTCTTTAGCAGTTATTCCAAACAATGCAACATTTAATACATCTGCTTCTTCTGCATATACAAATCTTTTTTGTTCTTCTGTTAATGTAGGAACTATATAATTTTTAACTGCATCTGTATGAACCACATAATTTAATTTAGATAATAATCTATTAGCATGCCATTCTAATTTTTGTTGGTATGCTTCATTTTTCTTTAATCTTTCAAATTCTTTTATTAAATAAAGTTTAAATTCAGGACTTAACCAACTGGCAAACTCAAATGCTATATCAGGATGTGCAAATGTTCCAACACTATATTTTCCTGCACTTGGAACAATACCTATTGCATTAAATTTATCTTTCCATCTCTTTGGAGTCATAGTAAATCTATTGTATGGTGCTTCTTCAGTTTTAATTACGTGAAATTCCACGGAATTAAAATTTTCATTGTTAATTTGTTCCCACAAACCATAATATTCGAATGAATTTCTATTAGACATCCAATTTCTAATTACACCCGATGGATCTTCTGGATTTTGATATTTTGCTAAATCAGTAAGTGATATATAATCTACATCTCCAATTCTCATTATTCCTATTTTATTATCTATAACATTGATTTCAGTTTTTACTAAATCTTTTGCCATATCTTTCTCCTTTCTAATTAGTCAGCCAAGCCTAATTAATTTTTCCTTATATTAAAATTAAAAAACGAACTAAAATAAATAGTTCGATTAAAATTCAATCTGGTGCTCGTATCCGGACTTGAACCGGAACTCTATCGCTAGAAGTAGATTTTGAGTCTACCGCGTCTACCAATTCCGCCATACGAGCAGGACAATCTAATTATAACAACTTTTTAATTAGACATCAATACTTTTTTAAACTTCTACCTCTTCTTTATATTTAGAAGTATATAAATCAGTCTCTTCCAAAGACTCATTTTCACTATTTTCTATAAAACCATTCATATCAGGTAAATCTTCAATTGTAGATAAACCAAAATAATCTAAAAAT
>CAZIFN010000022.1:0-18835 GCA_964538205.1 uncultured Mycoplasma sp. | reverse complement strand
TTTATTATAAATTCAACTTTCTTAACTTTCTCCCCCAAAACTCTTTACACTAACGGATACATTCCAAACTTATAGGCTTTATACATATAATACACCTCCATCATCTTGACTTATTATAATAACTTGTAAACAAATGTTTGTAGGTAAGAAGTGTTACTATTTAAGAAGAAAATTACTTATAAGTAAAAAAGAACTATTATTTTACAATAGTTCTAAGTAATTGTGAGAGCAAGATCTAATTAGGCGATTCATAATAGCAAGACCTAATCCTACTGGTTCTACTCCTTCTATTATGACAAGATTAACATTATATTTATCTACTTTGCGCAAAATAGTAAAGATATTTTTAGATATTTCTTCTAATGTTTCACCTAAAGATATAGTGTTTTTAAAGTATTTAGTGTTAGAGGTTTTACATAATACTAAAATATTTTCATTTGATTCTAATTCTTTTACCTTATTTATAAATTTTTGATTATCTTTACTATATATTAGTAAACATTTTGTATCCGGGGCATAATGTTTGTATTTCATTCCTGGTGATAGAACTTTATCAGTTTCTTTTATGTCTGATAATACGTGAGAATCTACTACTACTTTGGCAATACATTCTAAGTCTTCTTTTGTAATTTTACCTGGTCTTAATATGTGTATTGTATTATCTATTACTCTTACGACAGTTGATTCAACACCTATTTCTGTTTGACCTGAATCAATTATATAGTCAACTTTATTATTTAATTCTTCGAATATATCTTGAATATTAGTACCTGATGGTCTTCCGGAAATATTTGCTGATGGTGCTGCAATTGGAGTATTAGAAAACTCTATTAAATCATGAGCAATTTTATTACTTGGCATTCTTATTCCAACTGTTTCTAAATTACCAGTTACTATACTTGGAACAATATCTTTTTTCTTTAATATTATTGTTAAAGGTCCAGGAAAAAACCTTTCCATTAGTTTATACTCTATTTCATTTATATCTTTAGCTATACTATTAACCATGGGAATACTTGATACATGTAAAATTAAAGGATTATCTTGTTTTCTTCCTTTCGCAATAAAAATATTTTTAACAGCTTCTTCATTTAGACCATTAGCTCCAATACCATATACTGTCTCAGTTGGAAATAATACTAATTTTCCTTCTTTTATATAGTTTGCTGCTTCTTTTATATCTTCTTTATTATAGTTTTTTTTACAATCTAGATACTTAGTCATAGTATCACCTCGGTTTCTAATTATACTACTTTTTTTTATCTTTTAAAAGATGAAAATATTTATCTAGATTAATTCTTTTTATTAAGATATAATTGTTATGGTGATAAAATGATAAATACTTGGCAATTTTTTGTTGTTGTTTATTTAATATCTGGTGTTTTGTTTGCTCAAATGTTTAAAAGAGCTAATCGTAATATGAAAAATGCTGGGGCTTTAACTATTCTTTTGGAGTTATTTACGGGTTTATTTTCATTATTAATGATACCAGCATTTGATTTTAAATTTGATATTAATATTTTTACGTTATTAACACTTATGATAGTAGTAGTTATTTATGCTGTTACAGATAGATTAAATATTGAAGCTAGATATGGACTAGATCCTTCTACTTTTAGTATGTTAAAACAGCTATCTACTGTGTTTATGATAATATTTGGATTTATTTTTCTTAAGGAGGAGATTTTCCTTAAGAAAATCATTGGTACATTATTAATAATAGTTGCTAATGTAATACTTACTTATGATAAGGGTAAATTTAGTGTTAATAAATATTTTATTATGTCTATTGTTGCGAACTTTTTATTTGCTATTGCTATGTTAATTAATGTTGATTTGTCTGATCATTTTAATTTAGCTTTTTATACATATATTACTGTTACTATTCCTTCTATTTTAATATTTATTTTTGGTAAACATAAAGTTAGTGATATAAAGAAGGAATTTAAATTATGCAAAAAATTTGAATTTTTAGTAGCTTCTTTTGCTTGGGCTTTAACGCTAAATTCTTCTATTAGAGCTTATCAGTTAGGAAGTATTACAGTTGTTGCTTCTTTATTTGCTTTAACAGCTATTTTAAATGCTTTAGTAGAATTTGTATTTAGTCATAATAAAAGTAAGTTTATACAAAAAATTATTGCGGGAGTAATAATAATTATTGGTGTTATTTTAGTTAATTAATTACTAATTCTTTGATATATTTAATATTATTCCAACACTTGTCATACTTACTAGAAGTGAAGAACCTCCATAACTTAAGAATGGTAAAGTTATAATAAAACTTATATAAAAAAAGAAATAATGAATGCATTCAACATTTATATTTCTATATTATTTTAATATATTATTAATATCCATTTTTTGATATAAAACCCTTACAATAGTAATTGTTTCTTGCTTCTCATCAATTACATAAAATATAAGAAAGTTTTTTACTCTGTAACTCCGATATTCATATTTTAAAGTACTAGATAATTTATATATAGAACTGCCATATGGAAATTCTATAATATCATCAAAACTTTGCATGAATAAATCTCTTAATTTTTTTGAGGCAGTAGAATTTTTTAAATTATGAGATATGTAATTAATAATATCATCAATATCTTTTTTAGCAATAGGTAAAAATTCTATTCTATACATAACTACCCTATAATATTATCTATACTATCTAAAATTTCTTCTTTAGAATATCTTTTAGAAGTATTTATCATTTCTTTTTCTGCTTCCTTTAATTTCCCATAAATTTTTTCATCAAAAGTATTGGTTTTAATTTCAAAAGGTAATTTTTGTTCTCTTAATACTGCTTTTATGAACATATTAACTGCAGTAGATACATTCATCCCAACACTAGTACAAAATTGTTCAAAACTTTTTTTATCATTAGCATCAACACGTACATTTAGATTTAAAGTTTCCATAATATCCCTCTTTTCTATAACAATTATATTGCAAAGTAATGCTTATGTCAACACAGCGTTTTACATTTTGTTGATTAATTATGTAAAAGTTATACTATTGTTTTATACAGCTTTATTAATTTTTTTAAGCATATCTTCCGATTTTTTAACAAAGTAATTATTTTTATCAAATGGTAAATTATAACTATTTAAAACGCTAATCATTTCATCTATGTTATTACTATTATTATTGTCTAAATATATATTTTTTTGTTCCATCATTTACTCAACACTCCTAATTTCTATCTTCAAATTTTATTTTTGTTTTAAAAGTTCTAATATACGAACTTTTTTCTTGCATTATAGCTCACATCTTACTTTTATTATATATTCTTTTTTCTTATTTCATTTATATTTTTTAACTAATAATTCTTCAAGAATTGATATATCAAGTAAGGTTTTTCTTGCTAGATTAATAAAATCTTTATCTAACTTATTAATATTATTTTCCATATACTACATTTACTCTTAAAAATATATTAGCTCCTAGATATATTTAATATTATTCCAATACTTGTCATACTTACTAGAAGTGAAGAACCTCCATAACTTAAGAATGGTAAAGTTACTCCTGTTACTGGTATCATACCTATTACTACCATGAGATTCATTAATGTTTGAAATATTATTTGAAATATCATTCCAAATGATAAATACTTTGAGAATAAGTCTTTGGTATTTAAAGATATTTTTATACCTCTATATAATATTATTGAAAATAGTCCTGCTACTATAAAAGCACCTACTACACCAAATTCTTCTGCTATTATAGAAAATATAAAATCTGTCTGTGGTTCTGGCAAGTAGAAATGTTTTTGAATGGAATTTAGAAAACCTGTACCTAGTAAACCTCCTGGACCTATAGCATATAAGCTTTGAATGATTTGAAAACCTGTACCTAAAGCATCATTCCAAGGATTAATAAATGATGTTATTCTATCCATACGATATGGAGCTATTATAACTAATACTGTTATTCCTAAAATACCTAGAATACCAATAATAAAAAAGAATTTCATATTTACTCCGGCAATAAATAATAAAGAAATTATAGACATAACTAAAATTACACCAGTACCTAGATCTGGTTGTAACATAATTAAAAAGAAAAATAATAAAGTAATAGCTAAAATAGGAAAAATACCTTGTTTATAACTTTTTAAAAACTTATTACTACTTGATAAATATTTACTTGTAAATATAATTAAACCTAGTTTAGCAGCTTCACTAGGTTGGATACCAAAAGATGCAATACCAAACCAAGACCTAGATCCATTTCTTACACTACCAATACCTGGTATTAAGACTAATATTAGTAAAATTAAGCAAATTATAAGTATTATATTTGATTTTTTATAATATACTTTGTAATCTATTTTTGATACTATTAGCATAATAATTATTCCTATTATTAAAAATAATGCTTGATATTTTAGATAATGAAGGGAGTCATTAAATTTATATTCTGCCCAAATACTTGAGGCAGAATAGATCATAATAGTACCGAATAAAGATAAAATGATAACACTAAATAATAAGACTTTATCAACTGTTTTTTTCATTTTATCACCTATTTAAGTATATTTTTATGATGAGTTTTATATTCAAAGAAAAGAGACTAGTTTTTAGTCTCTTAGATTATTTCATCTTTATGATTTTTCTTTTTTGAATTATTTCTATAATTCTTTTTATTTTTATAGTGCGAATTATTTTTATATTTATTATATTTATTATTTTTCTTAGTATTTACTTCTTCTTTATTTGAATTTAATAATTCGTTAAAACTATCTTTAGTAATGATTAATTCTGCTTCTGATGCTCTTGGTTCATCAAGTTTTATATCTTCTACTATTTTGATTTTTTCATCATTACTATAATCTTCACTTAGATCTACTATTTCAGGTATGGGTAAGTTTTCTTCTACTTGTTCTATAGTTTCTTCTTCATTAGGAATTATTTCTTGTTCTATGTTTTCTTCTAATTCAGTAGAAATATCTTCTTCATTTACTTTTTCTTTATCAGAAACATTATCTTTTTTTAACATTTCATTTAGTTCTTCTGAAATAGGTTTCTTTTCTTCTTTTTTAAATAATTTACCTATAAAAGCAAACTTTTCTAATTGTTCTTCTATTGCTTTATTTTTAGTTTCAATTCTTTTTCTTTCTTCCTCTTCAAGTTTCTTTTTATCAATAATGAACTTATATAATATTTCATCGGATACAATTATAAAGCTACTCATATCTTTAGATTCGTTTTCACTATATAAAATAGGTTTTCCTGTAGAATCATGAGCATCTAATAGTTCTTCTATTCTAGGTACTTGAATAACATTATATTTACTTTCATCTATAGTATCAGATGTTTTACTAGAAACTATCGCTCGATCATATTCTCTTAAAATATTTCTTACAGTTGATTTATAAATATCTATCTTTGGTCTATTTGTTAAGAAGTTATAAACAACTATATATAATAAAGCTAAACTTAGGATACCAACAATTATACCTAAAACTAAGGCTACTGGTTTTTTAATTTGAGACATATAATTCTTTTCAAGTGTACCAGAATTATCAAGATCACTTGTATCAATACCAATATTTATGGTTTGTTCTGATAAAGGTATTGCTATTACGAGTTTACTTGTTTTACTAAAGTCTTCTTTTAATACAGAGCTTTTTCCAACTATATCAATATTAAATGTTAATACTAATTTACTATTTATAGATAAAGCATATTCCTTTTTAAAAGCATTTACATAGTTATTATATTCATCATAATTAATAATTACATCTTTATCTACTCTAAAACTTGAACCAGTTACTTGTTCTTTTGTATCTTTAACAAGGACTGATGGTCTTTTATATAATACTTTATTATTATCATTAGGATCAGATATTATTAAGTCTGCAGATACTTTATAAGTATAGGTATATTCCATTTTTTCTTCGGAATGCATTTCATAAGTAAATGTTGTATTTATATCTTTAATAATACTAGCAATATATTGCATGTTTTTTTCAAGATATTCTTCTTGATAATAATTGTTTTCTTTTAAAAATACTTTATAATCAATGTTACCTACTTCATTATAGCCTATAATCGACTCTTCCTTAGTATACATTGATCCTTTTAAGACTAATACTGTTAATACTAGCATAATTAATGTTGGCATTAACATGTAGACTAACCATCTTTTTGTTGTATATGGTTTAATTTCTGAAGGTTTCTTTGATGGTTTTGTAATTTTTTTAGAAATTTTCTTCATTATTACACCTCTTCACTTAGCCATACTGTTGGTATTCCTGCATAAGGTATCATAGCAACAGTTTTTCCAATTACTGAAGATTGATTGATTGTCCAAGCATCTTCAGTTGTATTATTGTCCCCTTTAGTCCTGAAATAGTAATTATCGTCTATTTTTTCCATTTTTACAATACGATGAACTACTACCATATCATTGTATTTATATACTAATATTTCTCCTACTTTTAGTGTACCAATATTTTCTTGGGATATTTTTTCAACTATTACAACGTCTCCTTTTTTGATTTTAGGATTCATTGAATCAGATCCTATAGCTAAAGCATAGTATTTAAAAACTCCTGAAGTAAGAGCAATAACTACTGTTAAAAATATAACTAAAATTACAGTTGTTAGTCGTTGAGCTAAAAAGCTTTTTCTTACATCTGATTTACTCTTTTTATTACCAAATTCTTTGTATGTTTTCCATAAGATATATGCTGGAAATAATAATTCGAGTAAGGTTTTAAAATACTCATTAATATTTGGTACTATAGGTATTATATATGCAGGTATTTCCATAATAACTCTATATATCATATTTGGTACATAACTAAATTTATAACCAAGATATGTTAATAGAAAGTTTTTAGATAGAATTGGAAGTACGCTCATATATCCTAATTTTATTAGGCCTAAACTAGTATTTAAGTCGTAGGCATAAGAAATTAGTTTAGTATCAATTGTAACAAATAAGATACATGTTAGGACTATTAATATTTTATTTTTAGAAGCTTTACTTAACATTTCAAATCTTAGTAATTCTGCTACTGCAATATTTAATAGTATTGGAGCTGTATTACGTAATATACCTAGAAATGATAAGCTATATCTTGTTTTTAAGAATCCAATTACTAGTCCAGATAAATATATTATTATGTAGTATGCGAAACAATATATTAAGATGTTTAGTATTATATCTTTTTCATATAGATTTCTTTTTTTTCCGCGACCTAGAGCTAGAATTGTTATTCCTAAAATAACGGCTAAAAAAATAGCCATCATATACTCTTCTAATTTATTTGTTACAAAAATATCTAAAAGAAGTATAATTATAGTTGCTATCTGTATTAAAGCTAGTCTTTTTTCACTCGTCTTCATACTTTTTCCCTCTTTCAAATATTTTTCTAATAAATAATTAATTAAGGTGTAACAATTAGACTGCTACACCTTAATTGTTATTTTTAATTATTCATCTTGTGAATATACTAATGTAATACCTAAGTTTTCAATTGTAACATCTGCTTGTGCTAATAAGCTTTCATCAGTAAATGTTTTATAAGTTAGTTCTAATACCATATTTCTTGATTGTCCTGCTGTTAGTGTATCATTTACAGATACTGCTTGTCCTTCGTTTGCATCACCAGAGCCATATACTAATGTATAAGTAAGTTGATTACATACGTTTGATGCATCTGTATCAGCTGTTGCTCCTGTTCCAGTACATGTTGGAGTTGGAATAGTTGCAGTAGTTAATTTTGCATCGTAACTACCAGTGTTAGCTACTGTTATGTTATATTTTACTGAGTCTCCAGGTGTTTTAAATGTTACATTGTAAGTTCCAATTGTTGTATCTGATAGTGTTGGTTTTGTTACTTCTGTAGCTGTTCCTATTAAAGTAGCATTTCCTAATTCACTAAATTTTACTTTCCATGATGATTTTTGTACAGCAGCAGTACCATTAATTTGTAGTGTTTCGCTGAATGCTGCAAAACCTATACCAATAGCTACTATTGAAATAATTAAGGCAGCAACAACTAATATTTTCATTTCTCTTCCATTATTATCTTTCATTTTTTCTCTCCTTCTATTTTTAGTTTTGTGAATAGATTATTGATGCAGATAGTCTGGTAAGTTTTACGCTAGCTTCTGGCCAGGTGTTACCAGTATATCTCATAATAAGCTTTAGGGTTTTCCTACTACCGGATGGTAAAGGATCATTTATCTTAATTCTTTTTCCGTTTGCGTATGTAAGTTCATAATTGAAATTTTTACAAACTATATTTTCATCGCTAATTGCTGCTTGTTTATTTTCATTTAGCGAAGTACACACTGGATTTAGAATTGAGATTGTTGTAATTCTGGCATCAATATTACCTGAGTTTACAACATCAAATACGTAAGTTGCGGTATCGCTAGGACTATTAAAAACTACATTAAAGGTGTTTATACTAGTTGAGTTTTTGTCGATTATCGGCCTAGCATTTTCTTGAGCATTACCAGTTAATTGAACTTTAGATAAGTTTTCAAAATGAATATTCCATCTTGAGGTATTAACTTCAGCATAACCCGATATTTTTACTGTCGAACTAATGGCAAATAATGATACACCTAACCCTAGGATAGCAATTATTAATGTAAGAATTGCTATTAGTCTGTTTAAGTTTTTATTATCCATATTCTTCTTTAGAGTTTGCTTTTTCTATTAACTTACCTCCCATCCTAATTATTTTGGTAGGTACTCAAAGTTGTTATTCTTGTTGTTTTACGCTTGTAGCATCAATTTTCTCACCCTACTATTTAATATTACCAAAAAAATCATATTTCGTAAATATATTTTGTAAAATTCGTGTTAATTTTTTTGTAAAATGTGTAATTATATAGACTAAAAAGGACTCGATTTTTTTCGAGGCCTTATGATATTCTTAAAGGGTTTTCTTTGGTACCAATTCCTGATGTATACATAGATGTACCATCTACATAAAAGGTTATTCTTACTGGTAAGCCTTCATAGACGTGTTTATATCCTATGCTACCATCAGCATTTATTGCGGCTGCATATTTTCCATCACCACCGGTACCATGGGAAATTGTCCATTCTTTTTTTCCTAAGTAAAGCCAGTTTTGAGGTTTTATACCTTTAGTACCATACTGACTCATATTTTTGGACCAAGCTGTTGGTATTGCTGAAAAACCATACTCAAAGTTATATAAAACTCCAAATTTATCATAGGTACTTACACCATCTAAGACGTCTGATGCGGATGAGGTGCTGGCCATTTCAACACTATAGGCATATGCAGCAGGATTTAAGATACCTACAAAATAGTTGATTGTATTGTGATGCCAAACTACATCTAGTATTTTACTTTTCCATTTATCTTCAAATTGATTATAAAAATTTACATTAAAATTAGTTGTCATTAAAGGTCCAGGCCAGTCGTTAGTTGAAAGTTCTCCATTACTGTTATTATAAGCGTATAATGGAATTTCTGACTGAGTTAAATCTCCTTTGTATGATGAGTCTGAAGTTGTATTTAGACCAATGTAGGCTCCATCTGTTCCTAACATTTCTGTTGTTGCGTAGTCTGCTGTTATTACTTTTAAAGTACCATTGACAACAGAAATAATACGATATAAATTTTTTGATGGACAAGGGTCTTCATCACTACCAAAGCAAAGATAATTATTTGGAACATCTCCAGAATAACGATAACTTCCATCATCAATACCATTTTCTAAGGTTCCATCATGGTGATAAATATATGAGTCTCCTTCTTCTTGTAGAGTTTGGATTGTTTCAGCTATTGTCTTTTCGTTTTGATATGGTGTTGGATCTATTTTTATTTTCATTTTAAGTGAATATGGAGAATCTGCTGTACCGTTTCCGCTACCATAGTAGACATCTGCTTTTAAGTTAATTACAGGTCTAACTCCAGATGAGGTACTACCATCAGTTGAATCGTTAATTTTACCATTAGCATCTATTAACATAATGTTTGAAGCACTTGCAGTAAATAGACCAGTATTAGCAGATGGTGTCATGGTCCAATATGCTTGGTTTGTATTTAAATAATAGCTTGTATTATTGGAGCTATATCCTCCAGCTAGCATAACTTCATCCATGGTTATTAAAGCGATTGGATATTTTAAAACCTTATTTCCAACGGTTGCTGAATCGGCTGTCATATAGTCATCATCTTCACAGGCTAATGTTGGAGCACCATTAGAAAGTCTTGTTTTACTTTTAAAGGTTATTGTTGAGTTTGAATTGATACTATAGCTTTTATTTGCTGTAGTATCATTACAGAATCCAACATTAAAATCTAGATACTCAGAATACTTATTTACATAGGAAGTGTACCAAGTATTTACATCAGAAGAAATAGTAGATTGTTCTGTTACCATGATATTGTCATAGTATTTAACTTGATAATGATAAGTCTTGCTAAGTAATGTAGTTCTATATGCAGTAGTTGAGTATGTAGTATCTGTTGGACTTTTTCCATGATAGATAAGTCTTATACTACCGTTACCATTTATTCTAACTATACGCCAGTATAATCCAGCAAAGAAAACATAGTTATTATCAACATTACCTCTGAAGTAATAGCTTGTTCCTTCTCTATCTTCTATTGCATACATACCTTCGTTAGTAGTTGAAGTTTCAGAAAAGCTTGGAGACTCTTTTGCTGAAATTGCTGTTATTCCTCCATTATCATTTAAAATTTTATCTTTTAGATATGTAGATCCTGCGTCTTCTCCTCCTGATGATGCTCCTTCTACATATTCTTTAAAAACGTATTTTAATTCTAGAGCATTAGTATATCCTTCATCATCCATAAGTGAGGCTATTGTTACGGGCAATACTTTTACAATAAAGGTTATGGTTGCTCCCGGTTCAACAATATCTTCTATATTTAGACCTTCTACCATCCATGATACATAATCAGAATTAGTATGATTTAGGACAATTATATCTTCTAGTTCATATCTTTTATCTGAATAGTTTGTAACTGTTACTTCATAGTCTGCAACTGATGTATTTTTAGGCATAGTTGTATAAGTTATTGTTGTATCCTTTGAGTAATTACAAGCATATGTTTCATATGATCCTTCTTCTACTCTTGATAGTTTTATACCTGTTACTCTTATTTCTGCAGCTATTCTTAAACTCATATCACCTGAAATATGTAAGGTAGTATTAAGTGCTGAATAACCAATGGATATTGTAAATATACAAACTATTAAGGCTAGTACTATTATATTTTTTTTACTAAATATAGTTTTTATTTTTGACATTTTATCACTTCCTGGCTTTAGATAGATTGTTTATAATTAATTGTTATTGACAGATTTGATACTGCAACATCGTTATTTGGTAGTTCATCAGCTGTTATATCGTCTTTATATGTTAGAGTTAATATTAATTGTTTTGCTTCTTCTTTATTTAAGATATCTCCTACAGCAAGTGATGTTCCATCACTATAAGTTAGGGTATATAGTAAATGATTACAAACGTTTGTAGCATCATTTACAGCATTATCACCATTACCTACACAATCTGGTGTTGCGATATCAATTGATGATATTTCGGCTTTAAAAGTTCCTTCATTTGCTACTTCAAATGTATAAACAAGAGAATCTCCTGGTGCTTGAAACTTTACATTATAACTGCTTAGGGTTGTTCCATCAGCACTTATCTCAGGATGGTTAATTTCTTCTGCTGTTCCTGTTAAAGAAGCATCACTTAAATTTCTAAATTTTATTATCCAAGATGAATGATTAACTGTTGCATCTCCGGCAATAACTAATTGTCCTGCAAATGATGCATAACCTATTGTAATAGCTACTGTTGCGACTATTAAGGCAACTATTAAAGCAATTTTATGATTTATGTTTTTACCTCTTCGCATAATCATTCTCCTTTTTATTTTTTTATTAGCAAGATGTGCTTTGTCTAAATTGCATAGTTACTGATAAGTTAGAAATGGTAACATCATTTTTTGGTAATTCTTCTGCAGTTACGTCACTACTATATGTTAGCATTAGTTTTAATTCTTTTTCTTCACCTTTTTGTAATTTGTCACCAGCTTTAATAGGATTTCCATCACTATAGGTTAATGTATAAGACAAGCGTTTACATACATTTGCTGCATCTGTAGTAGCAGTATCTCCTGTTCCTGTACAACTTGGAGTTGGAATAGTAACTGACTCTACTTCAGAGCAAAATGTTCCCTCATTAGCAACAGAAAATATATATCCTGCAAAATCTCCTGGTGCTGTTAGTTTTACATGATAATTACCTATTTTTGTTCCTTTAGTATCTATTTCTGGATGAGTAATTTCAGTTGCTGTTCCATTTAAATAAGCAGCACTTAAGTTTTTAAAGATAACTTTCCAATTTGATTTTTCTACTGAAGCTGTTCCTGATATTGTTAAGCTTTCACTAAAAGATGCATAACCTACAGCGATTGCTGTTAATGCTACTATTAAAGTACCAATGATTGTAATTTTTAAATTTTGATTTGTTCCTCTTCTCATAACTACTCTCCTCATATCTTATAATATATCACAATATTGCCTCATTGTCGAACTTTTTTTAAAGAAAAAAAGACTTAATAAGTCCTTATAACCATACTCCAAATATTATACCGGCCATTGATAATACTAGACCTATTACCCAGAATAATTTTACGATATCTGTTTCTTGCCAACCAAGTTTTTCAAAATGATGATGTAATGGTGTCATTAAAAATAGTTTTTTATGAAATACTTGGACCCAGAATGTTTGAATAATTACTGATAGTGTTTCAATTACAAATACTAAAGCAACTACTAATAATGTTAGTTCTCGATGTGTAAGTATCGCTATAGCACCCATGGTAGCTCCTAGTGCTAAGGATCCTGTATCACCCATGAATATTTTTGCAGGATGAGTATTGTAGATTAAAAATCCTATTAAACTACCAGCTAAAATCAAACTAAATATACCAATATCTTCAAAACCAACCATTAGTGATATCAAACTGAATGCTATAAAAGCTATAGCTGAAAGACCACCTGCTAATCCATCTAAACCATCTGTTAAGTTTACAGCATTAGACGCTCCTACTAATACAAACAAGATAAAAAGTCCATATAGCCAGCCCATCTCAACATCAATATGTAAAGTACCTACTACCCAGGAAGTTTGCCCTCCTGAACGCATGTATATATAGAAGAAACCAATGGCGATTAGTACTTGCATAAATAATTTTTGATATGTAGTTAATCCTTCATTATTTCCTTTTCTAATAGATAAAAAGTCATCTATAAAACCTATACAAGCATATCCAAGGAATACTAATAGAACTATTCCTAGATTTGATGTATATGGAATTTTTCCGGTTAATATTAAAGCTATTGTGGCAAAAACTGTTGATATAATGAAAATTAATCCACCCATGGTAGGCGTACCTTCTTTTTTTCTATGTGCTTCTCCAACAAAAATACTTATTTTTTGACCGATGCGTAATCTTTTTAAACAAGGAACTAATATCAAACCAAGTACAGCTGATATTAGAAAGCCTATCATAATAGCAAAAACAGCCTTTGTTAATAGTAACATTTTAGTCACTCCATTTCTCTTTCAATATTATATCATAAGCAATTTAACAATATGAATTTTTAGACAGTTATAGACACAATTTTACAGTTAATTAATTCTTTCATATCTTTTTACAAATTTATTTTTTTGTTTATTTTCTTCTAAGTTCTTTTGCTCTTTTTCTTTTAATCTTATCATTTCTTCTTCTTTTTCTTTTAATTTTTCATATATATCTTCTAAGCTTCTTAATAGTTCTTTTATTTCTTTTTGATTTATATATTCTTTATATGTATTTTCAATATCATTTATATTTTTTTGTATTTCTTCTTTTGTCTTTCCAATTAAGTAAATAGCTTTATCTATTTCATTAATACTATTTTCTATTTCTCTACTATAATCTGTAACTTCAAATACACGATATTTTTCTACTACTCTTCTTGGTCTTAATGTATTTCTTGCAAGATAGATGTACGATGCTGTTAGTAGTGCCATATTTCTAGCACTTCTTGGTCCTGGTATTAGGGCTTGTGCTAGTAAAAGTCCATACATTCTTCTTGATTGATCATTTAAAAATCTAATTCTTATTTCTGTTTTTTCTTGTTCTGTTATAGCATTAGCTATTTTTTGTTCTAATGCTTTTGACATAGCTTCTTGTTCTGCTTGAAGTTTTAATAAAGATACATTAAAC
The DNA here is from genome assembly GCA_964538205.1 of uncultured Mycoplasma sp. GTDB lineage: Bacteria > Bacillota_I > Bacilli_A > RF39 > UBA660 > CAG-877. Next base: position 4,578 of record CAZIFN010000022.1, on the reverse strand, counting down.
TTTTCATAGTCATTATATTTATCTTTTAAATCTTCTAAATTATCTTCATTTAATTTAAGCGTATCTTTCTTTTCTACTAAATCTAAAGTTAATAATTCTTTTTCTATTTCTAATTCTTTAATTTTAGATGATATTAATATATATAAAGATGAATCTTTTATTTCTTCAATTATTTCTTTTTCATCAAAAATAGAAATATAATTATTTACAAGTTCTTGAAGATATGAATAGTCATATTTTATATTTTCATCTAATGATATTTTTTCTTTTAATTGCTCTAGTTTTTTTATAATAAGATTTAGTTTATCTAATAATTCTTGAAGTTCTTTACTATTATAAATATTTTTATAGTTTTCTGATATTACTTGATACTCATAGTTTAATTCTTTTAATTCATATCTAGCTTCTTTTAATTTTTCTTCATATTTACTAATTATTTCTTTATTTTTTATTTTATCAAATTCATCACTTATTTTAGTTGTTTTAATAGGTATTTCTTCTTGTGTTATTTCTAATACTTCTACTTTTTTATTATTTAGTAGTTTTTTAATATTCTTTGGTACTACTTTTACTTGTTCTTTTACTACTTTATCATTTATGGTTACTTCAATTATATTATTATGTGAAGTAGTTGTAATAAATGATGTTTTTTTATTATCTTCTTCTGATGAAGTTGGCATTTTTATAGAGCTTTCTTCTATTCTATGATTTCCAAAAAAAGTTTTTAAAATAGTTCCAGATATTATTATAGGAGCTATTGTTGCTAGGGTTTTGGCTTGTTTTATTTTTACTTCTTTTTCTAGTTTTTTTATTTCTTCATCATCTTGTTCTTTTTTTAACTTTTCTTGTTCATTTTGGACTATAATGTTTGTTCTTCTAAAATCATTATAGCCACCTTTAGCGCCAAAGTCTTCATTCATGATTATCACCAGTATAAGTTTATCATATATTTTTTTAAATAGTATAATTCTTAGTTAAAAAAAATCATATTTGACATATGACTTTTTAAATAAATAGCATTAACAAACCAAGTACTATTAAAAATAATCCTATAGTAAAGTTTTTATTTTGTTTTTTAATTAGTTCATCTTTTGATAATTTATTTTTTCTTATTTTATCTAATTTTAGATATTTTATTAAGAATATTATACCTAAAGTAATTATAATGATACTTAATAATTTTATTATTATTTTCATAAATTAAATCCTTTTATTCATTTTTTAAGTATTCTTTTATAGCAAGAATTGTATCTTTTACTGGGGTTTGTTTTGTACATGTTTTTAAACTATCTTCTAACTTTTTTATTATTATGTTCTTAGGAATTGTTTCTATGTGAAAAGATCCATCTTTTTCATCTTCTGTTAACTCTATTTTTGATAAGTTTGGTTTTTGATCAGTCTTTATAGCAAAATAACTAGTTATATATTCTGTATTATCTAGTTTGTTTGGATAGTCTTTACATAAATATCTAATAATTAGAAAAGGCTTTTTAAAATCATTAGATAATGTTATTCCGGTTTCTTCTTTTATTTCTCTAATTAGGCATTCTTCAAGTGTTTCATCTTCATCTAAATGTCCACCTATTAAAAAATAATTTTTATGGCTATTTGCTAGTGATATTTCATCTTTTGAATTTATTATTATTGCTTTTGCTCTTTGCACTGTTTTATTAATTTGGTCTTTTGTTAGATTATCTTCATTGTGTATTATTTCTTTCATATTTTATTTGTTCCTTTCTTTATAACTTTTGTATTCTTCATAATTACCTGAAATAGTTTTTAATTCATTATTTTCAATATATACTACTTTAGTAGCAACAGAGTTAATGAAATATCTATCATGAGAAATAAATAGTAATGTTCCTTGGTATTCTTTTAGAGCATTTTCTAATACTTTTCTTGTTTCTATATCAATATAATTATTTGGTTCATCTAAGATTAAGAAATTAATATCAGATTGCATAAGACAGAAGAACTTTAAACGTACTTTTTCTCCTGCTGATAATTTTTTTATTTTCTTTATGACATTATCTTTAGGGAAATGAAACTTAGTTAAGGCAGCTCGTAGGTTTTTTTCTTCACCATACCAGTACTTTTTTGCTTCATCAAAAATAGTAATATTATCATTTTCAAATATTAACTCTTGGGGAATATAACCTAGTTTAATATTAGATCCATATATATTGTTTTTTAATATATATTTAATTAAGCTTGATTTACCAGACCCGTTTGGTCCTAATAGACATATTTTTTCTTGATAAAATATTTTTAAGTTTGAGTTTTTTAAGATTATTTTGTCTTGATAAGATATATTTATATTGTTAAGATCTATGACGACTTTTCCTGATCTTGTTGATTCTATTTTTAAGGGAATAGCTTTTTCTTCTCTTGGCTTTTCTATTTTTTCTAATTTGTTTAGACGTTTTCTAATGTTTTCTGCTCTTTTAAAGAATCTTTCATTTTTAGCTATGTTACCATATTCTTCTAGTCTTTTAATAGATTCTTGCATGGCTTTTATTTGTTTTTGTTGGTCTTTATAATCTTTATAGTTTTTAGTAATACGATTTTCATTTTCTTCTAAATAGTTTGTATAATTACCATGAAAGATATGAATTTTAGAGTTTTCTAGTAGTAGTATTTTAGTTGCTACTGCATCTAAAAAGTATCTATCGTGTGAAATCATAAGAATGGTTCCTTTGTACGTTTTTAAATATTCTTCTAGCCAGGTTAAGGTTTCAATATCTAAATGGTTACTTGGTTCATCTAAAAGAAGAATATCAGGTTCAGATATAATTATTGAAGCAAAAGTAATTATTGTTTTTTCGCCACCTGATAAACTATTGAATTTTCGTTCTAATAAATCTTTATTAATTTTAAATCCTTTAATAATTTTTTCTACTTTAGCATCAATTTCATAACCTTTTTTGTTAATAAACTCTGTTTGGAGGTCAGTATATTTTACTATTATTTTTTCAATTTTATCTGGAGTTGCATTAGTTATTTTTTCTTCATACTCTGTTAATTTTTCTTTTAAGCGCATTAGCTCTTTTATACCTTCATATAATACATCTTTTGCTGTTTGATTAATATCTTTATCGTCGGAGTACTGTTTTAAATAACCTATTTTGGCATTTTTTCTTATTGAAACAGCTCCACAGTCGGGTTTTATCGTGCCAGCAATTATATTTAATAGGGTTGTTTTTCCTGTGCCATTATTACCAAGTATGGCTACTTTTTCATTGGTTTTTACTTCAAAACTTATATTATTTAAAATTGTACCAAATCCATAATCTTTACTTATTTTATATATACCTATTTCTATCATATTTATCACATCCTTAAAACAAAATTAAAAACTGTACATCTGTACAGTTTGTATACAGATGCAGGCACGACGAAAATTCACACCTACATCTTAATTTTTGTTTTAGATGTTAGGTGTGATAAATAATGTATACATGATTACATGGTTACGATAAATATACATTCTATCACTCCTCGATTGTTAGTTTATCATACTATTTATACATATGCAAGTTTTTATTCTAATAATAATCTTACTGTATGATTATGTAGATTTTTATTTGTTAATGCAAAATACTGCATAAAGAGGTACCGATTTTATATTATTTTCAAAGCCAAAATTTTTTAGTGATATTCTAATACTATATTTAGGATTATATTTTTTTATATATTCATTTAAACTTTTACTATTAGTTCTTCTGCCAGATTTAACTTCTATTGGAATAATATCTCCATCAATTTTTATTAAAAAATCTATCTCATATCTATCAAAAGTATAATAATATAATTCTTTAGATTTTGGATATAGGGAGCACGCAATATAGTTTTCTGTAAGTACACCCTTAAACATTTCATTCTTATCTAAAATTATTTCGCTATAATCTAAATTAGATATTGATCTAAGTAAACCTACATCACTTAAATATAATTTAAATTTATCAGAATTAACAAATGCTTTTAATGGTGACTCATTTTTTTCAGTTAAATCACATTTTAATATCATATTACTTGCAAGTAACCAATCTAGGCTACTTTCGTATCTTATTCTTCTTGCATCTTTATCAACTATGCTATATTTAAAAGTATTATTAACTCTAGCTAGTTCTTTAGGTATTGAGTTATATATTTGACTATTTTTTATTCCTTCACTATTTTCAGTGTATTTATTCATATCTGCTAAATATGATGTAATTATTTGTTCTTGTATAGAAAAATCAACATGAGATATATTACATTCATTATCTATAAAATTATTTATCATAGCAGGCATTCCACCTAATACTAAATATTTTTTATATAAATTTAATGCTTTTTCATGTATTGGATTCATTAATGCTTGATTAGAATCATAATGAATTTTTATTTCTTCAATTAATTTAGTTTCTCCTAAGGCTATTAAATATTCTTCAAAGTCCATTGGATATAAATATTTAATTGTTACTTTACCAACGGGAAAGGATGATTTAAATCTATTTATTTTAACTCCGAGTAATGAGCCTGCACAAACTATTTTATAAGGCTTTTCACTTTCACAAAAATATTTTAAAGAAGTAA
>CAZIFN010000021.1:0-18852 GCA_964538205.1 uncultured Mycoplasma sp. | reverse complement strand
TTCTATTTTATCATGGAAAGATTTCCTATTTACACAGATTTATTTACAGACTCACTTAAATGTCATTTTTTTCTTCTTAATAATTAATCATCATAGCTTCTTTAACTTTAAGTATTTGTTTTTCAGCTCTTTCCTTAGCTATTTTGCTTCCTTCATCAAGTATTTTAGAAACTTCATCAGGATTATCATCATAATATTTTCTTCTTTTCTTTATTGGCTCTAAAAATTCATTCATAGCTGTAATTAATTCTTTTTTACACTGTACACATCCTCTAGCACCCTTTTTACACTCAGAACATACTTTTTTAATATTATCATCATTATTAACAAGTTTATGATAATAATAAACCATACATAAATCAGGATTAGCTGGATCATCTTTTTTAATTTTATTAGTATCTGTAACCGCATTCATAATTTTATTTTTAATTGTTTCATTATCATCAACTAAAAATATAGCATTACCTAAACTTTTTCCCATCTTTACATTGCCATCCAAACCTTTTACTCTAGTATAAGTACTTAAAACAGCTTCCGGAACTTTTAAAGTATTTCCATAAATAGAATTAAATTTTCTAACTATTTCTCGACACTGTTCAATTAAAGGCAACTGATCATCACCAACAGGAATTAAATCTCCATCAAATGCTGTAATATCAGCAGCTTGTGATACTGGATAACCTAAAAAACCATAAGTAATAGATTCGCCATTATTACCAAATAATTCTTTCTTCTGTACAATTTCTGTTTTAACAGTAGGATTTCTTTCTAATCTAGAAACCGTAACTAAATTTGAATAAAAAACAGTTAATTCAGCAATTTCTGGTATTTTAGATTGAATAAAAAAATGTACTTTGTTAGGATCAAGTCCTACAGCTAATAAATCCTTAGTAATTTCATAAACATTTTTTCTTACTTTTTCTGGATTATTAAAATTATCAGTTAACGCTTGTACATCAGCAACCTCTAAAAAAAACTCATAATCACCTTGCATTTTTAACCAAGTCTGTATTGCTCCAAAATAATGACCTAAATGTAAATTACCCGTAGGACGTAGTCCAGTTAAAATTGTCTTCATAAATATATCTCCTTATCTTTAATTTTAAATAAAAACATTCATAAAAATCACCATCGTTTTTCTAATATAAACATAAATATCACTCCTAAAATAAAAAACTCTTATCCCAATAGGAAAAAAGTTTAAATGCCACCTAATAAAAGATCCATATACAATCATATATGTTCAACTTATAACGGAAGAAAGCCCGATCTTTCATACTAAAATTCAAAAAGACACTCATTAGTCCATTCAATATTAATCCATCACAATCTTACACCAAGCGATTGCTCTCTATAAACTTCAATAATATTTACTAGTCTAAATCACCGATTTAATAACTAAATGTTATCACAATAGAATAGAAAAGTCAAACACCATAAAGACAAGAGAAAAATTTAAATGATTAAAAGGTTGTTTTAAAAATAAATATAAGATATAATATTAGAAGTTGGAGGGATATATATGGCAAAACAGACAAAAACAAAAGAAGTTAAAAAGGAAGAAAAAAAGAAAAATGTTCATGAAATACCTGTAAAATTTGAGGGTGAAGTTTGGACTAAAGCTTTAGATAAAACATTTTTAAAGAAACAAAAAACAGCAAAAGTTGATGGTTTCCGTACTGGAAAAGTACCAAGAGATATTTATGAAAAACATTTTGGTAAAGAATCATTATTTTTAGATGCTGCTGATAGTTTATTACAAGAAGCATATTTAAAAGCACTTGAAGAATCAAAACTAATTCCAGTAGTGCAACCAGCTGTTGACTTAAAAAGCATTAATGAAACTGGTGTTGAATTTGTTTTCACAATAATTACTAAGCCAGAAGTAAAAGTAAAAAAATATAAAGGATTAAATATTAAGCCAGAGAAAGTTGAAGTAACAGAAGAAGAAATAAATCATGAACTTGGTCATTTATTAGAAAGATATACCGAATTAGTAACCAAGGAAGAAGGTTGTGTTGCTTCTGGTGATGTTGCTGTAATTGATTTTGAAGGATTTAAATCTGGTGTAGCATTTGATGGTGGAAAGGGAGAAAACTATTCACTAGAGATTGGTTCAAATACATTTATACCTGGTTTTGAAGAACAAATCATTGGTATGAAAACAGGTGAAGAAAAAGACTTGGATCTAACATTCCCAGAGGACTATACAGCAAAAGATTTAGCTGGTGAAAAAGTAGTATTTAAAGTTAAAGTAAATGAAATTAAAACTAAAGAAAATAGAGAATTAGATGAGGAATTCTTTGAAGACTTAGGTATGGAAGGTGTTAATTCTGAAAAAGAATTAAAAGAAGAAATCAAAAAATCAATTAAGACTCAAAAAGAAGCTGATGCCGAAAATAAATACATCGATAATATTTTAGAAACAGTTGCAAAAAATGTTGAAGTTGATATACCAGAAGCCATGGTAGAAGAAGAAGTAGATCGTCTATTAAAAAGATTTGAAGAACAAATGAAAATGCAAGGGATTTCTCTAGATTTATATTATCAGTTTACTAACAGTAATGAAGAAGCATTAAAAGAACAATTAGAAAAAGAAGCTTATTCAAATGTGTTATATCGTCTAATGCTTGAAGAAATAATGAACTTAGAGAAAATTGAAGTAAGTCAAGAAGAAGCATTAAAAGAAGCAGAAGACTTGGCTAAAAAATATCAAATGGAAAAAGAAGAATTCTTATCTCAATTTGGTGGAATAGAAATGATTCAATACGATTTGGAAATGCATAAAGCTATTGAATTACTAAAAGAATTAAATAAATAAAATGAAAGTGATTTAAGTCACTTTTTTCTTTTCTAAGATAAACTAAAAATAATTATGAAATTTCCACTAAAAAACTTTTAAAAAATTAAAAAATCATATATAATAAAAAACAGTACAAAAAATTTGGTGGTGAATATTCTATGGAAAATGATAAATTAAGAGTATTGATAATAAATGATATGGTTATCTTTCCAAATAATGAAGTTAGAATAGAATATGATAAAAATTTTGATAAACAAATGAGTGAAACATTCGATAGTGATGATGAATTAATCTTAATTGTAAATCCTATAGATGAAGAAGGAAAAATAGATATTATGTCTTTACCAAATTATGGAGTGCTTGGAAGAATAAAATTAAAATTAAATGTTCCAAACGGTAAAACACGAGTAGTAATTGAAGGTTTAGAAAGAGTAGAAATAAACAATTATTATTTTGAAAAGAAAAGTTATTTTGCATACTACAATATCATTGAAAATTATGATGTAGAAGATGAAAATAATTATATAAATATTTTAATAAAAACCTTAAAAAGATATATTGATAAAGTACCATACATTGGCAATGCTATCATGAGTCAAATTAATAATGTAAGAAGTCTAGATGAATTATGTGATTTAGTAGCAAGTTTTTTAGCTATAGACTACCAAAGAAAGAAAAAATATATAACTATCGTTAGTCCTGTTGAAAGGTGTAAACTTTTAATAGAAGATATCAATATAGACTTGCAATTTGCTGAATTAGAACAAAAAATTGAGTCTAGAGTTGAAAAAGAATTAAATGATGCCCAAAAAGAATATTTTTTACGTGAAAAAATTAAAGCCATGCAAAAAGAGTTAGGCGAAGCAAATAGTAAAGATGATGAAGTAGTACGCCTAAAGAAAAAAGTAGCGAAATTAAAATGTAATAATAAAGTAAAAGAAAAGATAAATAGAGAACTTGCTAGATATGAAGCTATAAATAGTAATTCTCCTGAATTAGGAATTGTAAGAGAATATTTAGATTGGCTAATAAATTTACCTTGGAGTACTTATACTAAAGATAATGAAGATTTACAAAAAGTAAAAGAAATATTAGATAATTCTCATTATGCTTTAGAAGAAGTAAAAGAAAGAATTTTAGAGTACTTAGCAGTTAAACAAAATACCAAAAATTCAAGAAGTCCAATTATATGTCTCGTTGGACCTCCAGGTGTTGGTAAAACTTCACTAGCTATAAGCATAGCTAACAGTCTTAATAGGAAAGTTGCTAAAATAAGTGTTGGTGGAATAAATGATGAAGCTGAAATCATTGGTCATAGAAGAACATATATAGGAGCAAATCCAGGTCGCATAATTCAAGGAATAAGAAGAGCTGGTACCTCTAATCCTGTTTTTATAATTGATGAAATTGACAAAATGACAAAAGATATAAAAGGTGATCCTGCTAGTAGCTTATTAGAAGTCCTAGATCCAGAACAAAATAATAAATTTTCTGATCATTATATTGAAGAAGAATTTGATTTATCTAAAGTGTTTTTTATCGCAACAGCTAATTATATTGAACAAATACCTTATGAATTAAAAGATCGTTTAGAAATAATAAATTTATCAAGTTATACAGAATATGAAAAATTAGATATTGCAAAAAGACATTTAATTCCAAAAGAATTAGAAGAACATGGTTTAACACCATTACAAGTTCAAATTTCAGATGATGTAATAATGACTATGATTAGAAATTATACAAAAGAAGCCGGTGTACGTGAACTAGAAAGAATTATTGCCACATTATTTAGAAAGATTGTAAAAGAAATATTATTAGAAAAAAATAATGTATTTTATATAATTGATGAAAATAATATTGAAAAATATCTAGGAAAGAAAAAGTATTTATATACTGAAAATATTAAGAAAAATGAGATTGGTGTTACAAACGGAATGGCATATACTGCTTTTGGAGGGGATATTTTACCAATTGAAGCTAATTTATTTAAAGGAAAAGGCGAATTAATACTAACTGGTTCTTTAGGAGACGTAATGCAAGAATCATGTCAGATAGCTTTAAGTTATATAAAAGCCAATACAGAAAAGTTTTCAATTGATCCAAAAATCCTTGAACAAAATAATATCCACATTCATTTTCCAGAAGGTGCCGTATCAAAAGATGGACCTTCAGCAGGTATTGCAATTACAACGACTCTAATAAGTCTCTTTACTAATAAACCAATAAGTTATACTATTTCCATGACTGGAGAAATAACATTGCATGGTCGCGTCTTAGGCATCGGTGGATTAAAAGAAAAAGTAATTGGAGCTCATCGTGCTGGTATCAGAAAAATCTTTATTCCTTTAGAAAATCAAAAAGATTTAGAAGAAATACCAGTTGACATAAAAAAAGATATTAAATTCTATTTTGTAAATAATTATCAAGAAGTATATAATAAAGTTTTTAAATGAGGGAAGAATATTAATTCTTCTTTTTTCATAGTATAATTTAGGAGGTTAATATGAAAAAAATAATATCTTTTAAGAAAAGTATAGATTTCCCATCAATGCTTGGAGAAATAACGTCAATCTCTTTAGACCATACTCTAAATTTTATTGATGAAAGTAATATAGCAGGAGACTTTAAAATAACAGGAAGTTATAAATTAACAGAAGCATCAAGATTAGAAGAAAAGTTTAACTATACAATCCCAACAGAAATAGTTTTAAATGAACGTTTAGATCTAGAAACAGCTAATATAACAATTGCTGACTTTTATTATGAAATAGATTCGGATATTACTATGATATGTTATATAGATGTAAAAGTAGAAGGAATTGAACTAATAGAAATTACCGAAGAAAAAGAAGAGCCTAAAATTGAGCCTATATTAGAAGAGGAGACAATTAGATGTGTGGAAGAAAAAGAAGTAGCAGAAGAAAGGGAATGTGATGGTGATAAAGTTATGGAAAAAGAAACACTTATTCCTAGTGAAGAAAACATTGCGGATTCAAACTCAAAAGAAGATAAGGACACAATTTTAAATAATAAAGAATTTGAACAGGATAATCAAGTAGAAAAAACAGAATCATTATTTACATCACTTGATAGTAGTGAAGAAACATTTTCAACATATTCTGTATATATTTTAAGACAAGAAGAAACTGTACAATCTATAATTGAAAAATACCATGTAACAAAAGAAGAATTAGAAAACTATAATGACTTAACAAATTTATCTGTTGGAACAAAGATAATAATTCCTAATATAAAAAATGATTAAAGAAATAGACTTTTTAAAAGAATGTAATTTAGAACCTATTCATATAAGATATGAAAATAATTTAAAAATAATTGAAACAAATGAAGGTACTTTTGTTATTAAAGTTCGAAAAAACAATAAAGATATATATAATTATTTAAGAAGTCATAACTTCAATAATTATATATTACCATTAACAAATAATAATGAACCATATGAAATATATCCATATATTTATGAAGAAAAGATGATAACAAACAATGATAAAGCCACAAGCTTAATATATAATTTAAGCCTTCTACATGCTAAAACAACAATCTACGAAGAGATAAATTTAGATAAGATAAAAGAAATATATGAAAATAATATGAAAGAACTTGATAATTTAGAAAAATATTATCATGATTTACATGACTATATAGAAAATAAAGAATATATGTCTCCAGAAGAGTATTTATTAATAAGAAATATAACACTTATATATAATTCTATAATATTTTCTAAAGAAAAATTTAAATCTTGGTATGAAAAAAAGTCAATTATGAAAAAAGAAAGACAAGCTTTCTTACATATGAATCTTTCACTAAAAAATTATTTAATAACACCAGAACATCATTATTTTATTAACTGGGATAATTCAACACAAGATATACCAGTATATGATTTACTTAACTTTATTAAAAATGATTATCAATTATTAGAAATTAAAAGCCTATATAATTTATATCAAAGTAAGTATCAATATACTGAAGAAGAAAAACTGTTATTTTTTGCACTAATTTCAAAGCCATGGAAAATAACTTTTAAAAATAATCATTATAACAATACTTTAGAAGTTCAAAAATTACTTGATTATATAACAAAAGGTAGTAATTTAGTTTTAGAAGAAGACCAAAAAGACCAAGAAGCATAACATTAAAAATTCAAACAATAATATAATAACATTAAGTCTAGTTGTTATAAAAAGTAGAAGTAGCATTTGATAGAATAATATAATAAAAACAATGATAATCCCAACTAAATAAAATATATTACTCTTTCTTTTTTGTTTGCAAGAATTACAATTACAAAGGAAAGGATGTTTACTCTTCATTCTAATCACCTACATTATTTTATGAAAAAACTATAAAATAGTGTCTCTTGCCTAAAAATAATTGACAAAAGAAAACTGTATGCTATAATTTAATTGATAATGATTATCAGTAGGAAGCGTAATATGAATAAAAGAATTACAAAACAAAAGCAAATAATTTTGGATACTATAGAAAATGATAAAACACATCCAACAATGGCAAATATCTTTAAAAAAGTTCAAATGAAGTATCCCAAAATAGGACAAGCTACAGTTTATAGAAACATAAATGAGCTTGTTACCCAAAACAAAGTAGAAAAAATAACAGACTTATCAGGTCAATTTCACTTTGATGGAAATAAAGAACTACACTATCATTTACTATGTCGAAATTGTAAAAAGATAATTGATATATTTGACGAAAACTATCCCAAGATTGTTTCAAAAATAATTGATAGAGAAGAATATGTAATTGATAATGTAAAAATCACTTGCGAAGGATTATGCTCTGAATGTAAAGCATTATTATCAAGTAACAATATATAGAAAAGAGGTCTTATAATGGAATTAAAAGGTAGCAAAACAGAACAAAATTTATTAACTGCTTTTGCTGGGGAAAGTCAAGCTAGAAATAAATATACTTATTATGCAAGCAAGGCAAAAAAAGATGGTTATGAACAATTAGCTGCTATATTTGAAGAAACTGCTAATAATGAAAAAGAACATGCTAAAATCTGGTTTAAAGAACTTCATGGCGGAAACATACCAAGTACTATTGAAAATTTAGAAGATGCCGCAGCAGGTGAAAACTATGAATGGACTGAAATGTACAAAGAGTTTGCTAAAACAGCAAGAGAAGAAGGATTTACACGTATTGCAGGTTTATTTGAAAAAGTTGGCGAAATAGAAAAAGAGCATGAAGAAAGATACTTAACACTATTAAAAAATATCAAAGATGATAGAATCTTTAAAAAAGATGGTAACAAAATTTGGATATGTCGCAACTGTGGATATGTCTATGATGGAGAACAAGCCTTAGAAGTTTGCCCAGTATGTGCACATCCAAAAAGTTTCATGGAAGTAAAAGCTGACAATTATAAATAATTAAAAATATCATACGAAAATAAATATTTCACGTATGATATTTTTTTCTAAAATGCAATCTCTGTTTCAATTTCCTTATCTAATATTGCAATCATTAAAAAAATAATTCCAGATATTAATACCAAGCCATTAGCAATAAAATTAAGTGTTTCAAAAAACTTTTTACTTTTACTATCATAAAAAGACAAATTTTTATAAGAATTATATCCTGAAATAAAAAAGTAATAATAAATAATAACAGCAATAGAAAAAATAATAATTAATAAAGTTCTATACCTATTTTTAGAATTAATATCATCATACAAAAAATAATTTGCTTCTTCTTCATTTGCCCAAAATGAAAGTAATATTATAACAATATAAATAATCCAAACATAGTTCTCTATTTTAATTGTTTCCAGTATCGCATCTTTATTTCTCATAATAAAATATATTCTTAAAAAGATAATAATATAATTTTATAGGTGACCAAAATGAATATAATTCCTAACATCCCACCAAAAACATTTTCCGCCAGTGCTGTTATAGTAGGATATTTACTAATTGACGATTTGACAGCCAATGAACAAAACGCCTTAGGTAACTGGCTTATGCTAACAGCCCAAGTTCTATGCACCAATGCATATTATAAACAAGTTCAACAGGAAAGAAATATTTCACAAGGAGAAAAAAATAAAAAAGTAACAGAAATTGATATGTTGCAAAAAATGGTAAATGCCTTAGAAAAAGAATTAAAAAATCTAAAATCAAATATTTGATAATGAATCAGTCTCATTTGTAATAGAACTTTGAAAATAAAAAAAGCACAAAGTACCAACAAAAACTAAAATACTTCCCACAAATCTTATTATATATTTATTATCATAATTATTATTTTTCATCTGCTTAAAATTCCTATTTAAAAAGTATAAATATATAATTATATTTATTAGTAAAATTTTTTTAAATAAATTTAAAGCCTTTCTATTAGCAACTTTATCATTATATTTTAAATACTTTCTTACAAGCTCATCTCCGTAAATATTAAAAATAGCAATAGCAATATAAACTATCCATATATAATTTTCAACAGTTAATTCTTTCAACTCTTCGCTTTTATTATTCATAATTAATTATATGCTAAATAAAAAATTTAATATATCTATCATTTATGTTATAATTTAATAATGAATTGAGGTGTATTTATGCAAAAACATGAACTTCTTGTTCCAGCCGGAAATATGGAATGCCTAAAACAAGCAATTTTCTCTGGAGCTGATGCCGTATATCTTGGGTGTAAAAAGTATGGTGCCAGAAAATTTGCCAATAATTTTACAAATGAGGAAATAATAGATGCCATTAAACTTTGTCATCTTTATGGTGTGAAAATTTATGTAACTATGAATACATTAATTAAAGATTCTGAAGTAAATGACTTTCTAAAACAAGTTGAGTTTTTACACAAAAATGGAATAGATGCTGTTTTAATTCAAGATTTTGGTATGCTTTGTTTTATTCGCGAAAAATATCCAAATTTAGAAGTCCATGCATCAACACAAGCTAACACTTCATCAAAAGAAACAGCTCAACTATTTTATAATCTCGGTGTAAAAAGAGTTGTTTTTTCCAGAGAAATGTCATTAGAAGAAATAGACTCCATAGACGTGCCAATTGAAAAAGAGGTTTTTGTCCATGGTGCACTTTGTATCTGCTATTCTGGGCGTTGTCTAATGAGTAGTCAAATTGGCAACCGTTCAGGAAATCTAGGCGAATGTGCAGGAAGCTGTAGACTACCATATAGTCTAAAATATCAAGAAAAAATCCTAAAAAGAAATAAATATTTATTAAGCACAAAAGAGTTAAATACCTCATTATATTTTAAAAAATTATTAGAAAGTAGCATTCTTTGCTTTAAGATAGAAGGACGTATGAAAAGTCCAGAATATGTAGGATTTATAACTAGATTTTATAGAATGCTTATCGATAATTACGAAAAAACGAACATTGAAAAATTAAATAAACAGTTAAAAACAATCTTCAATAGAGGCTTTACAAAAGGACACTTATTTAATTGCACTGAAAAAGAACTAATGAACAATAATTCTCCAAATCACATTGGATTGCAAATAGGAAAAACCATCAAAATAACCGATAAAAAAATTAAAATAAAATTAGAAGAGCCAATAAATCAACAAGATGGTATTAGATTTTTAAATTCAAATAAAGGATTAATTGTAAACTATCTTTATGATAAAACAGAAAAGCTAGTAAATAGTGCATCAGATATTTGCCATATAGACAATAAAATCGGATTAACTAAAGAAGATATAGTATGTAAAACAAGTGATTACAAATTAATACAGGAATTAAAAACATTACCAACCAAGAAAATTCCAGTTCAAATAACAGTAGAAGCATTTATTGGAAAAAAACTATTAATAGAAATATCAGATAATGAAAACCAAATAAAAGTTTATGGAAATATCGTAGAAAAAGCCTTAACAAATCCTATTAGTAAGGAAAAAATAGAACACCAAGTATTAAAACTAGGAATGAGCCCATTTGAATGTAAAAAAATAACTCTTAAAGTTGAGGACAACATTTTTATTTCTATAAAGGAATTAAACGAAACTAGACGTCAAGCAACCGAACAACTAATCAAAAAAAGACAAGAAAACAAACAAAATATTGAAATAAAAGAACTTGTATTTAAAACGCTAAAAACGCCACCAGAAAAACCTTGTCTGAACGCTCTTGTAACAACAGAGGAACAATTACTAACTTGCTATAAAAATAATGTAAAAAAAATATATACACAAGTAAAAAGTCTATATCAAAAATATTCCAAGTATTCTAATGTCTATTACAAATCACCAAGTTGTAGTAGAAATTTAGATGAAGTTTATCCTTCATCGCTTGTTTCCGATTATTTCACATTTTCTGAACACAAAAATTTGTCCGGATTCTATGGCTTAAACGTATATAACATCTATACAGCATATTATCTCTATAAACTCGGTCTAAATTGCATAACAATCTCCGTCGAATTAACTCAAAAAGAAATAGAAGAATTTATTGAAAACTATCAAAAACAGTTTAATTCAATACCAAATCTTCAAATCTTATGTTATGGAAGAGTAGAAAATATGATTATTAAAGGAAACATTTTGGATATCAAACAATATCAATATGATAATAATTATAGTATAATTGACATTAAAAATAGAGTTTTCCCAGTATACTATGACGGCGACTTGACACATATATTAAATTATGAGCCAAGACAAGAATTAATTTCATCAGAATTAAAAGAAAAAATACAAATTTGCTTAGATTTTTATAACGAAACTGCGAATGAAGTTTTAAATATAATAAAAAAATATCAATAGAAAATGTATATCTAAAACAAAATTTATGTTAAAATAATATATGAATAGGAGTGATAAAATGAAAGAAAAGAAAATCACACTTAAAAATTATTTAATAATTTCATTGATTTTCATAGTAACAATTGGAATTACATTGTATTTATGTGACTGTTATAGAGTATATAACGAAAGCAAAAAAGAAATACCTGTAATAAGAGGAACATTATCAGAAATAACAAGTAAGGATTTAGAACACTACATTATGGAAAATCAATCTGCTGTAATTTATATGTGTACTGCCAGCAATAGCGATTGTCGTAATTATGAGAAAGATTTCAAAAAATTAATAATAAAGAAAAATCTTCAAGAAAAAATAATATATCTAAACATCAGTGACGTTGATCAAGAAGAATATATTGCCAAAATAAATGAAAAGTACCAAAGTAAAACAAAATTGACTACTAATTATCCTGCAATAATATTATTTGAAGAAGGAAAAATAACCAGTATATTGCAAGGAAATAAAAAAGAAAAATTATCAATAAACAAAACAAAACAATTTATTGAATTTAATAAAATAGGAGAATAATCTCCTTTTAGTTAAGGGTGATTTTATGAACAATATAGTATTATATGAGCCAGAAATACCACAAAATACTGGTAACATTATGAGAACATGCGTTGCTACCAATACTAAACTGCACTTGATTAAGCCGCTAGGATTTATCATTGATGATGTTCATTTAAAACGATCTGGCGTTAATTATATAGACAAATTAGATTATGAAATATATGAAAACTTTTCAGAATTTAAACAAAAAAATCCAGGAATATATTACTATTTCACAAGATATGGAAAAAAGCCTCACACTAGTTTTGATTACAGCAACAACAGTCAAAACTTATATTTCATTTTTGGCAAAGAATCAACAGGAATTCCAAAAGAAATTTTAAAAAATGATTTAGAACATTGTATGAGAATCCCTATGACTGACAAAGTACGAGCCTTAAATGTTTCAAACAGTGTTGCAATAGTAATATATGAAGCTTTGCGTCAGCAAAATTATAATGATTTGTTGCGTCAAGAACCACATAAAGGTGCTGATTATTTAGAAAGAGACTAAGCTATCATGCTAGAACTGGTAAAAAATATGATAAATAAAAAAGAAATAGAAAGAAGCATAATTAAAAAATATAGAAAACAAATTTGGCGTCCGTTTATGAAAGCAATTAGGGACTATGAACTAATTAAAGAAAACGATAAAATTGCCGTGTGTATTTCTGGAGGAAAAGATTCAAACCTTTTGGCCAAGTGTTTAGAAGAATTACAAAAACATGGAAATGTAAAGTTTGACATTGAATATATAGTAATGGATCCAGGATATAATGATTTAAATAGATGCAAATTAGAAGAAAATGCTAGAAAATTAGGCATAGATATTAAAATATATAAATCAAATATCTTTGAAGTAACAAACAAGCTAGCTAGTGATAGTCCTTGCTATTTATGCGCCAGAATGCGTAGAGGTTTTCTATATGCAAGAGCACAAGAATTAGGATGTAACAAAATAGCTTTAGGACATCATTTTGATGATGTCATTGAAACAATTTTACTTTCAATTATTTACTCTGGTGAATACAAAAGTATGATGCCAAAACTAAAAAGCACTAATTTTGAAAATATGGAATTAATAAGACCATTATATCTAATAAGAGAAAAAGATATAATAAATTGGGCAAAATATAATGAGCTTGAATTTATCAACTGTGCTTGCAAGTTTACTGAAAAAGAAGCAAACAAAGACTCTAAACGCCTAGAAATTAAAAATTTAATCAAAGAGTTAGAAAATATAAATAAAAATATACCATATAACATATTTAAATCATCAGAAAATGTAAACATTGATACCGTATTAGCCATCAGGAAAGGCAAAGAAAAAACAAGCTTTTTAACAAAATATTAATAATATGAATAAATAAAGTTCCTTTTTATCACAATTAGATAGAAAGGAGCTTTTTAATGGCAAAATATAAAGTAGAAATAACTGGTATAAATACCAATGATATAATTGTACTAAGCAATGATGAAATGATAGAGTTATTTAAAAAAATGCAATCAGGAAGTGAAGAAGCTAGAAACATGCTTGTTCAAGGAAATTTAAAATTAGTGTTATCTATCTTAAAAAAATTTGTTAATAGAACAGACAACATGGATGACTTATTTCAAATAGGTTGTATTGGTTTATTAAAAGCAATAGACAATTTTGATTTATCCCATGAAGTAAAGCTTTCAACATACGCTGTTCCAATGATACTGGGTGAGGTTCGGAGATATATAAGGGATAACAATTCAATACGTGTAAGTCGTTCGTTAAAAGATATAGCATATAAAGCACTTAAAATAAAAGAAAAATATCTGCAAGATACTGGTCAAGAACCATCTCTAGAATATATTTCAAAAAAATTAGAAGTTTCAAGTAATGAAATAATAAATGCCTTAGATGCTTTAAAAGAACCGGTGAGCATGTTTGAAGCTGTATATAACGATGGTGGAGATACCATATATTTATATGATCAAATTGAAGATAAAAAAGAAAGTAATCAAGATTTTTCAACAAAAGTAGCCCTAGAGGAAGCAATGGATATGCTAGAAAAAAGAGAAAGACAAATATTAGATAATAGATTTATTATAGGAAAAACGCAAATGGAAATTGCAGAAGAAATAGGAATCAGTCAAGCACAAGTATCACGATTAGAAAAAAGAGCAATAAAGCAATTAAAAAAAGTTCTAAAGTAATATATTCAAATATAACTGAATATATTTAAATAAGTAGGTGATAATGTTGCGTTTATCTGACTTGCAAACTAAAAGCATTGTAAGTGTAAATGATGGCAAGAATATAGGAAGCATTATAGACGCCAACATAAACAGTGATGGAACAATAGAGTCTTTAGTAATTGAAGCAAATAAAACTTTTTTTTCCATAGGACGTGAAAATGATACGGAAATAAATTGGAATGATATAACAAAAATAGGAGAAGATGTAATTTTAGTAAAAGTAGGCCTTCATGAATAAATTAAAAATTCTTGCAATAATAGTATTGCTATCAATAGCTTTCTCTTTTTTTTTATTGAGAGAATTAGGAAATACTGCTGCACCAATTTTAGCTAGATATGTAAATGTAGAGGCCAAAAGATTTGTAAGTAACATTGTAAATTCATCGGTAAATGATATTGTAGAGGAAGAACTTACAGAAGATTTATTCAATGTTAGTATTAATAATGGTAAAGTGGAAATATTGGATTATAATACAAAAAAAGTAAATCAATTATTATCAAAAATTAATAAATCTATACATAATAAATTAACAAATTTAGAAGAAGGAATAATAGATGACTTAGAAATATCGTCCGGATTCAAATTGGAAAAAAATTCCAAAAATGGTATTGTATGTAAAATACCATTAGGTTCATTAAGAAAAAATTCAATATTTGTAAATGTTGGTCCAACAATTCCTATACGAATGTCTTTTATCGGACAAGTAGAATCTAACTTAAATACAAAAATTAAAGATTATGGAATAAATTATTTAGTAGTAGAAATCAATGTTCAAGTAAACATTGAAGAGCAGATAATAATGCCAGCCATGTCAAAAAAAGAAAAGTTAACAATAACGGCACCAATAACCATGAAAATAATTCAAGGTGAAATTCCAAATTACTATATTTCATCATTGGAAAAAAATTCCAATATAAATACTACGCCAATAGAAAAAAATACCTAAAATAAATATGCCATGTTAAACCCTATCAGCTTATACGATTAAAATATGATAAAATCATCATTTAATTAAACGTGTGAAATTATAAAAAATGAACCTTTATAGATACCATAATACATGATATAATTAAAAAGAGGTGTAAAATGAAAATAATAGAAATAAACAATCAAAAATATGAAGTAGTAGAAAATGATGACAATTGTTTAGATATAGAAACTTTAAAAGAAAAAATTACAGATTATTTTGATGACTATGATTATATTTTTGGAGACTTTTCATACGAAAAAGTTAGACTAAAAGGATATAATAGTAGTGATAATAAAAAAGCAACAAAAATAAATAACATTAAAGGTTTAGACAATTATAAAAAAAATTATTGCAGCTATGGTGCAAAAACCTTTCTCATAAAAAAAATTAAGTAAAATGCTTGTATTTGTCCAAAAATATGATAAAATGTTAATATAAGAATAATATGGGAGGCTATTGTATGGTAGAAAATCAAATAGAAAAAAAGGTAATGTCAATCGTTGCTAATGATGGCTCTATAGAGGATGTAGAAGTAATTTTGGCATTTGAATTTAAAGATACGAATAAAGAATATGTGGTATACACAAAAAATGAAAAAGATGAAAATGAAAATATTACAGTGTATGTATCAAACATAGATCGTTCTGGTGAAGAACCAAAATTGTTAGGCGTTGAAAGTGAAGAAGAATGGAATCGAATAAAAGATGTTTTAAGAGAGCTTTCTAAAACAGAATAGGGAGGTCTAAAAAATGTCTATATTATCAAATGTGGAGTTAAAAAGTATTGAAATAGGAACTATAAAAATAAGCTTTGACTCCAAAAAAATCAAATTTAAGCAAGAATCATATACAAGCATTTTACAAAAGTACAACAATTTTTGCTACACAAATTTAGAGATTCCAAAAGAAACCAAAGAAGATTGGGATGTAGTACCTAATAAAGAGAGTTTACCAGTCAATGTGCCTGAAAGTATAGTTGTTCACATAGAAAATAAAACTTATGAAAAGAAAGAAAGTAAACTTCCTAAGATAAAAGATCGCATTTATATGTTGAAAATTGAAGGTAGACTTCTTCCTCAATTGGAAGGAAAAAGGGCTTTAAAAATTAAAGATAGTATGAAAAACAACATGAAATTAAATAACTTTCAAGCAATGTGCGAAAGCAAAGAAGAAACAAACGTAGCTATTTCAGATGAAAAAGAACAGGATGCTATTGAAACTTCAGTATCAGAAAAAATTAAAATTACCAAAAATGAATCAGCAAATGCAAAAATTAAAAAATACAGTGATATTTCAGAAAATAATAGCGACGATAATAAAAATACACCTTTAATGATGAAAGCTAAACCTGTAGCAGATATAATTAAAGAGGCAAAAATAGCAACTGATAAATTTAAGCTTATGAATGACGAAAGTCAAAGCCCTATCGCTATTCCACCTACAGTAATAGAAGAGCATGTTGCTATACCTGTTACAGATGATAATGAGAAAAAATCAAAAATTAAAAATATAGTTAGTAGTGAACAGTTAAAAGAGTATATGGAAAAAGCTGAGCAATTAAAAGCAGATCTTGATCGAGCACGTAAAAATGCTGAAATAGCGAAGGCAGATGCTGAAAAAGCAAAAGAAAAAGCTGTAGCAGAGAAAAAAGAAGCTGAAGCAGCTCAAGAAAGACTTATAGAAACTATTGAAAAACTAGAAAAGCACAATCAAGAACTAGAAAAGGAAAAATTTGCTAGGGAAGAAGAAGCTAGAAAATATTCTGAACAAAGTCAGGAATATATAGCACAGGAAAAAGAATATTCAACAATGCAAGAAGAATATAAAAATACAATCAACGAAATGTTGGCAGTAATTGGATAGTTAAAATCTATAATGATGAATTATAGGTTTTTTCTTTGTATTTTAAATTTTTGAATTTTTTTAATTAGTTATCATAAAATTAAATGAGTTGATTATATGAAAAACACTATAAAATACTATTATGAATTTGAAAACATCAGCATACTAAAGTATAGTAAACAAATATATATAAAGTCTAATAATGATATATACATATTTAGTAAAATAAATAATATAAAAGAAACGCTTGAAATATATAATTTGACTTCTAATGTAAAAGGAATATATAGCTTTATTTTGAATAAAGAAAAAAGTATTTTTACACCATATAATAATGACAACTTTGTTTTATTAAAAATCCCTAGTGAAAAAACACAACCTAAAATTGGACTAATAAATATTCCAACGGGAAAATATGAGTTGGATAGAACAAATTGGTATGAGTTATGGATAAAGAAAAATGATTATTTTGAATATCAAAGTAAGCATTTAAAAAAGAATAATTATATCATATTGGAAAGTTTAAATTATTATTTAGGAATGGCAGAAAATGCGATTTCTTATATATATAATAATGAAGAAAAAACTGAAGACAATGCGGAAAGTAAAAAAATTTGTCACAGAAGAATTGAAAAAGATAATTATTTGAATCCCTTGTTTTTTGTGATAGATTATAAAGAAAGAGAATTAAGCGAATATTTGAAATATTTATTTCTAAATCATCAATATAAGTATGTAAATATAGAAAATATTATAAAAAAGTTTAGTTGTACCAAAGCTGGATATATAAGACTTTTTGCGAGAATGATTTATCCCAGTTTCTATTTTGATCAATATGAACTAATCTTGAACGAAAATGAAAATGACAGTAAAATAATTGAAATTATCAAAAGAAATGATGAATATGAAGAATATTTAAAAAAAATACACAATATTATAAATAAGCTAGAACATATAAAAAAAATAGATTGGTTATAGAAAATGAAAAGTTAGCATTAAGTGCAAATATCAAAGAGTTTAATATTTTTTATCACAAAACAAAAACCTCATTTCTATTTTGTTAGGAAACAAGGCAATATCTATTGCTATTAGCTCTTTTTTATTAAATATCAAATCCATGAATGAAGGTACAATTAGTTGATTTTTTTAACTTCTTTGATTTCTGGGATTTCATTAATTAAAATTTCTTCTATACCTTCTTTTAAAGTTACATCAAGCATAGTACAATCTTGACAAGCCCCAAGAAGCTCAATATAAACTATGTTGTTTTCATATTTTACGAATTCAAGATTTCCACCGTCACTTATTAAAAAAGGTCGAATTTTATCAATAACAGCTTTAATTCTAGTTTCTATATCCATAACTCAAATCACCAATAACATTATAGCTTTTAATAAAAAATAAGTAAAGAAAATATGAATATAAATTTTGGTACTTTTTAACAAATCTAGTGAAGTATATTAATATAAAATTGAATTTGCCTATATATGTAAGTAAATGTCAGAAAGAGATAAAAATATAGTTAAAAATATCACCTAAATATTAAGAAAACATAGAGAAAATAATATATGGGACGTAAATTTTTAGACTAAAGTTCGTTTTTTAACGAATTTTTTTCTTTTTCATAT
>CAZIFN010000020.1:0-18928 GCA_964538205.1 uncultured Mycoplasma sp. | reverse complement strand
TATCATCATGTTTATACCCCATGTGTTGGAACTGTAGATTTATATAAAACATCAGGACACTGGGATCATTATAAAGAAAATATGTTTCCAATGATGAAAGTTGATGAAGAAGAATTTGTACTTCGTCCAATGAACTGTCCACATCACATGCTAATATATAAAAATAAAATTCACTCTTATAGAGACTTACCAATTCGTATTGGAGAATTTGCAACAGATTTCCGTTATGAAGCTAGTGGAGCAGTAAAAGGTTTAGAAAGAGTTCGCTGCATGTGTCAAAATGATGCCCATTTATTTGTAAGATCAGATCAGATAGGAGAAGAGTTTAAAAAAGTTGTTAATCTAATATTAGATGTATATAAAGATTTTGGTATTAAAAATTATAAATTTAGACTATCTTTAAGAGATAAAGAAGATAAAGAAAAATACTTTGATGACGATAATATGTGGAATGAAGCAGAAAATAGATTACGTGAAGTTTTAGACTCTCTAGGCGTTGAATATTTTGAAGCAATAGGAGAAGCTGCCTTCTATGGACCAAAACTAGATGTAGAAGTAAAACCAGCAGTAGGACCAGAAGTAACATTATCAACTTGTCAATTAGATTTCTTATTACCAAGAAGATTTGAACTATCATACGTAGATAATAAAGGAGAAAAACAAATACCTGTAGTTATTCATAGAGCTATATTTGGAACATTTGATAGATTTACAGCATTCTTTATAGAAGAAACAAAAGGAGCATTCCCAACTTGGCTTTCTCCAGTACAAGTAAAAGTAATACCTGTAAATCCAGAACTACATAGTGAATATGGTATAAAAATAACAGAACTTCTAAAAGAATCTGATATTAGAGTAGAATTAGATAATCGTAATGAAAAACTAGGATATCGCCTAAGAGAAGCACAAATAGAAAAAGTACCATATACTTTAATACTAGGTGATCAAGAAAAAGAAAATGAAACAATTAGTTATCGTCTCTTTGGTCAAAAAGATACAACAACAGTTTCAAAAGAAGATTTCATTAAAATGATCGAAGAAGAAATTAAAAATAAAACACTAAGAAAATAGACTTTAGACTAATAATCTAAAGTTTTTTTAGTGACAAATAAGAAATATATGATAAAATATTAATATAAAGTAGGAGAGTGTATATGAAAAAAGTATTTCAAATATTAATTTTAACATTAATTTTAATAATACCAACTAAAGTAAATGCCCTAGATTTAGAAATGAGTCATAAAGAAGTTTTTGGTTATTGTGTTGATAGTAATGAAGAATCTACTCCAATAATTCTTCCGAGCTATGATAATTATGGAATTATTGATGGACACTTAATATTAAGAGCAAAATCATTAGAAAAATCCGGCATAGAATCAATAATTAAATACAGTCTTGATAATAAAATAGTCTATGAAAAAAACGAAAATCTTGTTGATGATAATATAGATATTGAAACAATAGAAGTAAGTGATGGGAATAAAGATATTCTTATAACAAAATATGACAATTCTGGTAATACAGTATTTGAAAAAAAGTATGCTGGTTCTGGTATTGAAAATGCTATTGTAATATTTAACAGTTTTGATAATAAAGGTAAACATAATGGCTATATATTATTACTTGCTAGTACTTCAACTGATATAAATACTGATCCTGGATTGATCTTGGTAAAGTTTAGCTTAACAGGTGAAGTAATCTGGGAATATAATATTAATAATTATATACCTTCCATTGAACCTGGTGTGTTTTATGTCCAAAAGGGAAAAATAGATTCTATCTTTTCATATGGTAGTAATAATTCCATCTTTAAAATAGATCCTCTTTCAGGTGATATACTACTTGAAAAAGGAACTGGTATAGAAGTAAAAGGAATTACTGCTAGTTATGATGAATATGGACATATGGATGGCTTTGTAATAATTGGTCACGAAAGAGAACAAGCTCTTGGAACAATCATAAAATATGATTTAGAAGGTAATGAAGTATTTAGAAAAAATCATCCTGTTGCTAGTTACTATTCATCAGCTATTGCTAGTCTAAATGAAGATAGAGAATATGATGGCTATATTGTAGTTGGTTTTACAGAAGATAAAAATTTCATTGCTAAATATGATTTTACAGGAAACCTAGTTTGGCAAGATTATTTTTCAGATTATAACATTGGAACAGAATATAAAATCACTGAAAACTATGATAATATAAGTCCAATACCAACACAAAATGGATACTTATTATATTCTGTTGCTGGAAACACTTATGATTATGACTATATTTTATATAGAAAAAATAATTTATCATTTGATAGAACAACAAAAAATAATTTAGTTCAAAATTTAAGCCTAAAAAAAGTAAGGCAAGATTGTTATTCAAACTTTACTATTTTAAAATACACATACCAAAGATATAAAATAGAAGGGCAAGGATCCGATGAAGGAATAATCGTTGTTAATACTACTGGCTATCCTGGAGAAATAGTAAAAGTAGATGTGACTCCAAGAAAAGGTTATTCATTAAAAAGAATAGTAGTTATGACTTCATCTGGTAAAGAGGTAGAAGTAAGTTCTGACGGGACATTTGTAATGCCTGATGAAAAAGTAACAGTACTAGCATTATATAATAAAGTTACAAATCCTGATACAGTGTCAGCTTGCTATATAGTACTTGGAATAGTATTACTTATATCACTAGGAACATTAATAGTAACTAAAAAGAAAGCTTTAGACTAATAATCTAAAGTTTCTTTAGTAAT
Organism: uncultured Mycoplasma sp.; assembly: GCA_964538205.1. Classification (GTDB taxonomy): domain Bacteria; phylum Bacillota_I; class Bacilli_A; order RF39; family UBA660; genus CAG-877. The sequence continues at coordinate 16,176 of CAZIFN010000020.1, read as the reverse complement.
AAATAAAAAGTTATGATAAAATATTTATATAAAGTAGGAGAGTGTATTTATGAAAAAAATATTCTTAGGATTAACTTTAGTTATAACTTTAATATTACCAGTCGGTACTAATGCCTTAGACTTAACAAAGTCAAATGAAACAATAATTCCAAATACAGATTACGTGCTTTTTAAAGTTTTTTTAAGCTACGATAATTCTGGTAATATTGATGGACATTATTTTTATGGTAATAAACTTTATAAATATAATCTTAATAACGAATTAGTATATGAAAAAGAAGATTTTGAGGATGAACAGATACAGCTTGAAACAGTCTATAAAGCAGATAATAGTAATGTTAAAGGAAACTCTGATGTAAAAATTTCATCTAGTAACTTTGAAATTTTATATGGTGGTACAGGTGATGAATATAATTTGGATGATGGACTTCTATTTAAAAGTTATGATGACTTTGGAAATCATGATGGATATATAGTGTTTTTACTGTCGACTTCAACAGATTTACAAGGAACAGAATCAGGATATATACAGGTAAAAGTTGACTTATATGGAAATGTAATCTGGCAAAGAAATTTTGAAAAATCAATGATATTTAGCTTCGAAAATTATATAAAAACAAAAGATGGTAAAGAATACATATATAAACTTAGTGATATGGGCACATCTATTCAAAAGTATAATTATACTGGTAATCTTGAAACTATTGAATTTGTAAAGTCTGATGAAATGAATATGTATCCTTTTGATATAAAATACAGCTATAATGCCTCAGGTGAAATAGATGGATTTATAATAGTAGGAGTATCTGATGATCACAGCAAAACAGTTATAATGAAATATGATTTAGATTTAAATAAAGTATTCTCTAATAAAATCGTTTATGCTTTTACAGGTTATCAGGATGTAATATGTAGTAAAAACGAAAAAGGAATTTATGACGGTTATATTATTGTTGGTGGTACCATTGAATATCAAGAATCTGGAGAATCAGGACTAGCATTGGTCCAAAAAATTGACTTCTCTGGTAACACGGTCTGGGAAGATAAGTATTATTTTAAAGATTATAATGTGAATAGTCTTATAAGCATAGAAGAAAACTTTAATGCAGAAACAAAAAAATTTAACGGGTATGTATTACTTGGTTATAGCAATTATCAAGGACTAGATACTGAAGAAGAAATTGAGCCAGAAGAAACAGCATTTTTCCTAAAATACACCTATCCTGGATATAAAATAACTAATCAAGCATCTAACGAGGGAATAATTTCTGTTAATGATGAAGCTTATCCTGGAGAGATAGTAAAGGTAAAAGTATCTCCAAGTGTAGGTTATTCATTAAAAAGAATAGTAGTTATGACTTCATCTGGTAAAGAAGTAGAAGTAGATAGTAATGGAACATTTGTAATGCCTGATGAAGAAGTAACAGTACTAGCATTATATAATAAAGTATCAAATCCCAGTACTCTATCAGCATGTTACATAGTACTTGGAATAGTTTTACTTATATCACTTGGAACATTAATAGTAACAAAGAAGAAAGAAAAGAATCTATAAATAATAAAGTAGGAGGATATGTATATGAAAAAAGTATTCTTAGGACTAACTTTAGTTATAACTTTAATATTACCAGTCGGTACTAATGCCTTAGACCTAACAAAGTCATTTGAAACAATAACAGCAAGCAATGATATTGGTGAAGTCATATTACCAAGTTATGATAACTCTGGTAATGTTGATGGCCATTATCTTTATGGTAATAAACTTTATAAATATAATCTTAATAACGAATTAGTATATGAAAAAGAAGATTTTGAGGATGAACAGATACAGCTTGAAACAGTCTATAAAGCTGATAATAGTAATATTAAAGGAAATTCTGATGTAAAAATATCATCTAATAACTTTGAAATTTTATATGGTGGTACAGGTGATGAATATCTAGTTGATACAGTATTTAAAAGTTATGATGATAATGGAAATCATGATGGATATATAGTTTTTTTACTTACAACATCAACAGATATCCCTGGAGTAACACCGGGATATATAATGATAAAAATAAATTTAAATGGAAAAGTACTCTGGCAAAAAAATACCAATGAATCACATATAATTTATTCAATTTTCTTTGCGAAAAATCTTTATGTTAAAGATAAACTTGGAAAAGAATATATTTATGTTCGTGACGGTTATACAATAAAAAAATATAATTATATGGATGATATAAATACTACTGATCCAATAAAAACTACTAATTACTATTTAGATGTTACTGGTACAATTTATAGTTATGATAAAACTGGTAACATTGATGGACTTATACTTATTGGAATAAGTGCATCTGACAAAATGACTTTAGTTAAATATGATTTAGATTTAAATGAAAAGTTCACTTATACCAGTGATGAGTTGGGGCTTTTTTATGGCGTGACCAATAGTAAGAATGAAAAAGGAATTTATGACGGTTATATTGCAGTAGGAATTACTCCAGATGATGATAATCTTTCTGGAGTAATAAAAAAGATAGATTTCTCTGGTAATGAAGTTTGGCAAGATACATATAAAGAAAGTCCTGGTGGAAATTATTTGATTGCTATTACTGAAAATTATAATGAGTATGGAAAATATACTGGCTATGCAATTACAGGCTTAATTAATAATGAAGAACAACAGTTTTTAACTTTTCTAAAATACTCATATCCTGGATATAAAATTACAAATCAAGAATCAAATGAAGGAAATATTACTGTTAATACTGAAGCTTATCCTGGAGAAATAGTAAAGGTAAAAGTATCTCCAAGTGTAGGTTATTCATTAAAAAGAATAGTAGTTATGACTTCCTCTGGTAAAGAAGTAGAAGTAGATAGTAATGGAACATTTGTAATGCCTGATGAAGAAGTAACAGTACTAGCATTATATAATAAAGTATCAAATCCCAGTACTCTATCAGCATGTTACATAGTACTTGGAATAGTTTTACTTATATCACTTGGAACATTAATAGTTACTAAAAAGAAAGAGATTTAAAAAACACTCTTAAAGAGAAAAATAAAATCTCTTTTTTTCTTTGTCAATTTTTTGTAAAGTGTTCAAAAACTTTAAATTAGACATTTACTTTTAGTATCATTTTGGATAATATATAGTTAAGCAGTGGCTGATTGTGGGAAAAAGTGGGGGATTAATATGTTTATTGGAGAATATCATCATTCTATTGATGATAAGGGAAGATTAATAATTCCAGCTAAGTTTCGTGAAGAACTAGGCACTAAGTTTATTATAACTAGAGGCATTGAAAACTGTCTTTTTGTCTATTCTTTAGAATCTTGGGAAAAAATAGTTAATAAACTTGAATCCTTACCATTTACCAAGAAAGACGCACGCGCATTCATACGTTTTTTCTTATCAGGCGCTAGTGAAGCAGAATTTGATAAACAGGGCCGTATTAATATTACCTCCCCACTAATCTCATATGCCAATATAACAAAAGAATGCATAGTAATTGGCACAGGAGATAGGTTAGAAATATGGTCAGAAGAATCTTGGAATGATTTCTTCACTTCTGCTAAAGACAGCATGTCAGACATAGCCGAAAATTTATTTGAAAGTGTGAATTTATAATGGAAAAGCATATAAGCGTATTATTAGAAGAATCAATTTCTTCCCTTAACTTAAAATCTTCTAGTATTATTGTTGACTGCACACTAGGCTATGGTGGACACAGTAGTAACATCTTGGCAAGAATAAAAAGAGGGTACTTATTCGCCTTTGACCAAGATAGTGAAGCAATTCGGCATAGTACCGAAAGATTATCATCAATCGGTACTAACTTCACTATCATCAAAAGCAATTTTGTTAATTTAAAAGAAGAATTAGCAAAACATAACATTTATAATGTTGACGGAGTCCTATTTGATTTAGGTGTTTCTTCACCTCAATTAGATGACAAGGAAAGAGGATTTTCTTATCATGAAGATGCAAGACTTGATATGCGTATGGATAAGGATAATCCCATCTCCGCCTATGAAGTAGTCAATAACTATACTAAAGAAGAATTATCTAATATTTTTTATAAGTATGGAGAAGATAAATTTGCCAGAAATATTGCCAAAAAAATAGACGAATATCGAAAAGAAAAACCAATTGAGACAACCTTGGAATTAGTTGAAATAATTAAATCAGCCGTTCCAATGAAATTTCGTAAAGATAAGCATCCCGCACGTCAAATATTTCAGGCCATAAGAATCGAAGTTAATCATGAATTAGATGTAATAGAACCAGCTTTAGAACAAGCTCTATCAATTTTAAATATCCATGGTAGAGTAGCAGTTATAACATTTCATTCATTAGAAGATAGAATAGTAAAAAACTTTTTCAAAGAAAAATGTACTATTGATAAAAAAGTACAAGGAATGCCAAACATACCAGCTGAATACCTACCAGATTATAAATTAGTAGTAAATAAGGCTATCATTCCAACTGAAGAAGAATTAAAAAATAATCCAAGAGCAAGAAGTGCCAAACTTCGAGTTATTGAAAAGATAAAATAAAAGAAAGGTGAATCTGGTGAAAAAAGTAAAAAAACGAATTAAAATTTCCAAATTTGAAAAACTATTATATACACTAGCGATAACTTTACTAGTACTTTCGCCAGTATCAATAGTCTTTTCAAAAGCAACTTTGTCAAAAATAAATTTTGAAGTAGAAAAAATAAAAAATGATATAGACCAACAAGAAAAGACAAATGAAGGTTTGGCCATGACAATTGATGAATTAGCCTCACTTACTAAAATTCAAGAAGTTGCAGAAGAACAAGGATTGAGTTATAATAATAATAACATTAAGACAGTAACTGATGAAAAATAGGAAGTGATCAAATGAAAAACAAAAAGAAGGGAAATAATGTAAGGTATTCAAAAACCATCATAATTTTTTCTCTTCTTTTGTTTGCCATAATGATTGGAAGAGTAACTCAACTAGCTTTATCTTCAAAAATAGATGGTATAAATTTAAAAGAACTAGCCAGTAAAAGAACAACACGTACTCAAACTCTTACCGCCAAAAGAGGAAACATATATTCAAAAGATGGTGAAATTTTAGCCCAAAACGTTTCTGCTTATAAATTAATTGCCTATCTTGATCCTAAAAGAACAACAAATGAGAAAAATCCTCAGCACGTAGTAGATAAAGAAAAAACAGCAGAAGCACTAGCGCCAATATTAGGTATTGAAAAAGATGAAATATTAAAATATTTAAGTAAAGAAAATGTTTATCAGACTGAGTTTGGTAGTAAAGGAAAAAATTTAACAGAATTAGTAAAAAAACAAATAGAAGATTTAAATTTACCAGGTCTTGATTTTATAGAAAGTTTTAAAAGATATTATCCAAAAGGAACATTTGCTTCTTATACACTTGGATATGCCAAAACAACAACTGATGAAGAAACAGGAAAAGAAACTATCATTGGTGAAATGGGTATTGAAAAATCATATGAAAGTGTTTTAAAAGGTGATGATGGCTATATAAAATATCAAAAAGACTTAAAAGGTTATCAAATAGCAAACACTCCAGTTATAAAAAAAGATGCTACTCAGGGAAAAGATATCTACTTAACTTTAGAAAGTAATGTACAATTCTTTATTGAACAAGCATTAACTAATGCTGATGTTGATTATGATTTTGAATGGTTTCACATAACTATTTTAGATGCCAAAACAGGAGCAGTATTAGGAACATCATCATCTCCATCATTTGATCCAAATACTAGAAATATTACTAATTACCTAGATTTACTTCTAGCATCTCCATATGAACCAGGTAGTACTATGAAAACATTTACTTACATGGCCGCTATGGAAAATGGTGTATATGATGGATCCGAAACCTATAAGTCAGGAACTTATGTAACAACAGACGGAACTGAAATAGGAGACTGGAACAGAGAAGGTTGGGGTACTATAACTTTTGACAAAGGCTATGCTATGAGTAGTAATACAGGTATAATAAATTTAATAAATAGGCATATGGATAGCATGATGTTACGTCAATACTATAAAAAACTAGGCTTTGGCAAAAAAACGGGTATTAATTTACCAAATGAAAGTGCTGGGAAAATAGACTTCAAATATGAAACAGAAATATATAATGCTGGTTTTGGCCAAGGAATTACCACAACTCCAATTCAAAATGTCCAGGCAATGACAGTATTAACAAATGATGGAATTTTATTAAAACCATATATAGTATCAAAAATAGTTGACCCAGAAACTAACGAAGTAATTTTAGAAAACAAAAGAAATCCAGGAGAAAGAGTAGCTTCTAGCTTAACAGTAAAGAAAATGCTTCAATTAATGGATGATTGTGTAAATGGAGTTGGAAATACAGGCTCAGGTTTTAGAATTGAATCAGGAGAATTAATTGGAAAAACAGGAACATCGGAAATTCCTAAAGAAGATGGCTCAGGTTATTATTCTGGAAAAAATGATGTCATCACTTCTTTCTCTGGTATATATCCAAAAAGTAATCCCCAATATATTATATATGCATCAGTAAAAAGACCAAGTAATGGTAGTCAAAAACCATTATCTAATGCTGTAAAAGAAATAGTAGCAAACTTATCAAAATACTATGGAACAGAAACAAATACAACAACTACAAACAAAGTAAAAGAAATAAAATTAGAAAGTTATATTAATAAAAAAGTAGAAACAGCTAAAACAGAATTAGACTCTCAAGGAATAAAATATATTCTAATAGGATCTGGTAATAAAATAATTAAACAATATCCAGAAAAAAATAATACAATAACATCTGCTGATACAGTTTATTTAATAACTAATGATAATAATTTAACTATTCCAAATGTAGTAGGTCTATCATCAAAAGTTGCCAAAAACTTATTAGAAGAGTTAAATATTAAAGTAGTCCTAACTGGTGTTGGCTATGTATCAACTCAGTCTATAAAAGAAGGAACAAAAATAGAACCAGGTATGGAAATAACTCTTTCCTTAAGCCCTAAATACACTCTGGAGGAATAATATGGAAGAAAAAATTCAAAAAATATTAGCCATAGTTATTACCGTAGTTATAGTTGTAGGAACAATTATATATAAATTACCAGAACTAAAAAATATAAAAGGTAGTAGTGATAATTATATAGATGTTAATAATTATGACTCTATAGTAGGAATAAAAATAGATGAAAAACTAGAATTTCTCTTAGTTACAAGTAATAAAAAAATAACTAATTTAGTATTTTTAACTGATTCATCACTATGTCTATATAATAAAAATATAGAAGGAAAAAGTATTAAAGAATCACTAACTAATATATTAAAAATATTACAAAACAAAGGTTATATAAATGATGAATTAACTTTAATTATGTATCCAGATAATAAGGATTATAATTCTATAAAAGAATTATTAAGTGATAAATATTTAATTGAAGAAACAAGTACATATCAAGATATTTCTAGAAAATATAATTTAACTAATATTTATGAGAATGATAAAAAACAAATTTCTTATCTAGATAAATATTCAAAAGAGTTAATAAGAATATATAACAATGATAAGTTAGAAGAAAAAGCGGCTAATAGAATGACTGATGAAGAAGCGCTTGATGCTGCTAACAGAGTATATGAAAAGTTAACAGTATATGCCCTAGATGTTGAAAATCAAGATAAAGATTCAAATGATTTATTAATTCAAAATATACCAGCAAATCAAAAATTAACTATTTATCCATCAGAAGAAAGCTGGTATTATATAAAAGATTATAAAGTTTATGCATATATAAAATTTATTAGCTTAACAAAAGACTATGAATTCTGCTATACTGGTAGTATAGAAAAAATAAAGAAGGGAGCATGCTCGTGAAAAATATTGTAAAAACTCGTAACTGGATAATTACTGTTTTATGCATAACTATTATTCTAATGGCAATAGGATTTGCACTTCTTTCTATGCAACTTGATAAAAATAATATTAATAGTGCTATTCATGACACTTCTTTTATAACAATCAACCCTAGAACACCAGTACAAGGAGGAGAAAAAGTACCAAGTGCAACAGCAAACATTACAAATTCCGGTCAAACTATTAACTTTAAATTTTCTCTATATGCTCCAAGTGATGAAATAAGTTACCGTATAACTATAAAAAACCAAGGAACAATAGATACTGAAATAGTTAGTCTTATTGAATATCCTAATTACTTAAATGATCAAGAACTTGCTAAAAGCATTTATCCCGTTGAAATAAAACATAATAATATCATTGGCAAAGTCTTATCACCAGGAGAAGAAACAGAACTAAATGTAGCAGCAACATTTAATTATAAAGAACAACCAATGCAAATAGTAGTTCCATATCAAATAACAATAATAACTAAAAGTCCAAATACCTAAACTGGAAAAACCCAGTTCTTTTTCTTTTCTAAGAGTTAGTAATTGTTGTATTTCAAACTTTATGATATACTAACATTGTAGGAGTAGTAGTTATGAAAAATAAAAATAAATTTCCAATCTTTACTTTTATTTTATCCTTAATATTATTATCACTTGGCTTTTATTTTGAATATATAGTTAATGAAAAAAGAATTCTAAAAAAGTCTTTAAATAATTTTTTAGAAAATGTAGTAGAAGTAGTTAACATGTTTGAATTTGATACAGGATTAGAAAATAATTATACTAACACCTCAGAAATTACAATAACGTCCAATAGTTATAATAATCATAATTTTCTAATTAATAAAAAAATTAATAATAATCAAGAATATACTCTTAATTTAGCAAATATTTCAAAAAACTTAAACGAAGTAAAAACAAATATAAAAATAGTTAATGATATTAAAAATAAAAAAAGATTTTTTTCTTTACAAAGTAAAATAAATGAAGAAAACTTTCTAACATATAAAAAATTGATTGAAAACTCCACTGATTATTATTATGTAGATGGATTCTTAAATACTTATATTAATAATGGAAATAACAATTATTTTGAAGCTATAAATGAAAAAAATAATTCACTTGATAACGCTAAATATTTATCTGAATTTATTATTGAAAGTATCTTTAATAATATTGAGACTTCTACTTTTGACAAAACAAAAGAAACTATAGATATACTAGGTAAAACAAAAAAATATAATAAATTAGCAATAACTATTGATAATGAAATGATAGAAAAACTAAAGAAAAAAATTATAAAAGATTTAAAAAACGATGACAAAGCTAACAATATAATTATAGCAACAGGTAAAGACATTGAAAATATTGATTATAATATCCTACCTAAAAATTCTAAAATAATATATAATATATATACTGATAACTATACATATAAAATAAAAAAATATGAAATAATTTACATAGGAGAAAATAAAACAATTACTTTGACTTATGAGTGTAAAGACAATAATAAAGGCATAGGAACGCTGTTAATTGATAGTACCAAATATACTTATGAATATATAAATAAAGAACGCTCAAAAGAAATAAAAATATATAGTAATGATAAAGAAACAGGCAGAATAATTATTGAAAAAACAAAAACTGGAATTATATTTGATACTAATTTATCAGTAGATAATAAAGAAATAACAGTTAACTATATTATGAATATTTTAAATTTAAAAAAGAATAAATCATACAATAAAGAGCAACAATTAACGATTAGAGCAGAAATAAATAAAGAACCATTAAATCTTGATATTGTTATAGATTCCAAAGTTACTAATAAAACAAAAATAGAAGAAGATACTAAAACATCAGTTATAGAAAAAACAATATCAAAAGAAGAAAAAGATAGATTAAATAATATACTTATGGAAAAATTAATAAGATTAAATAGTTAGGAAGTGTAAAAATGGAGAAAAAAACAAATAACAAAATAAATAAAGAAGTAAAAAAGGTAAATAAAAAAACAAATAACAAAGTAAATAAAGAAGTAAACAAGAAAGTAAAGAAGAAAAAATTAAAAATAATACCTAAAGAAAAGAATGAAAGAATACTATTTATAATATTTATAGTATTACTAATATCAGTAATAGCACTAGCTTTTATTACAGTAGACAAAAAGAAAGAATATGAAGCTAAACAAACAGATATTACAATACCTATTATTGAAGAAAACGTTAATAATACGCTTAATGTTGATATTTCAAACTTATCTAAAGGTGCCTTAAAAGAATATAAATTTAAAATAACAAACTATAAAGATAAAAAAGTAAATAGTGAAAAACTAGTATATAATATATATGTTGATGCCTTAGAAAATGATGTTACTATAAAATTATATAAGTCTGGTAACGAAAAAAATCTATTTAAGGATTTAAAAAAATATGAAATAAGTAATGTTTCTTTACCTAAAAATAAAAAGAGTGATGATTTATACACTTTAATAGTAAAAGCTAGTAGTAACATAGAAAACAAAAAAAGTGTTGAAATAAAAATAACAAGCACAAATTGACATTTAAATACAGATACTATATAATCTATAGTAGAGATGGAGGAGTAAAAATGGGTTACTTAGAAAACGATGAAAAAATAGTGATTTTAAAAGATGGTAAAGAAGTAGAATGTGATGTTCTTTTTACATTTGATAGTGAAGATACTGGAAAAGTTTATTTTGGTTATACAGATAATATAATAGCTGATAACGGGCGTAAAAATATATATGTAGCATCATATAATCCAATCCTTAGTGATGGAAAATTAGAAGAAATAACAGATCCAAAAGAGTTAACTATGGTGCAAGAAGTATTAGCTCAAATTGATGAAGAGAGTCATAGATAGTTAGGAGAGGTAAAATGAATAATTTAGAACAAGTTATAGAAGAAATAAGAAAAAATGAAGCCGAACTAGAACATTTAAATCAAGAAAGAATGGCTATATTTAATGCGGAAAAAGATATGTCAAGAGAAAGCTTTCAAAGAGAATTAAGTACTGTAGATAGATTTATTGAAAGTGAAAGAGAAAAACTAGCAAATAATAGAAATATATTTGATACATATAACAAAGCCTATGATTTAGTACATGAACTAGATTCCGGAACTATTACTGATCTTGAAGAACAAGATGCTAAAATTTCTGAATTAGAAGCTGCATTATTATCATTATCTCCTGAACTAAGAGATGACTTTTTAGATAGAATTAATGCTGAAAATGAAGCTGAACAAGAAAATGAATATATTGATATAACAGAAGATGTTGAAGTACCAGAAATCACTGAAAATGAAGCAAGATTACAAGCACTAGAAGATAGTCTTAGAATAACTGAAATTGCCTTACAATCATCAGTAGAAGCTTTTCAACAAATATTTGAAAATGAAAGAAAAGAAATTACCGAAAGAGGCCCATTAAGTCAAGAAGATTTAGAAGAATTAGAAAATCGTTATAATAGATACAAACTTGAAGAAAATGATAGATTACAAAGAAGCCGTGCATTAAAAGAAGACATTGAAAATAGAATAAGTAATTTAAGAAAAGTTGTAGAACAAGAAAGAATGGCTCGAGAAAAAGAAGAAACAAAAGAAGAAGAAAAAGAAAAAATTCTACAACTTGAAGAAAGAGTAATAGTAGATCCATATAAAGAAGTAAAAGAGGACCTACTTAGAAGGCATCAAGCAGGAGAAATAGATGGTAGTGAAATGGCAAGACTATTACAAGAAGCAACTGGTAATAGACAAATTGCAACTCCAGAACCAGAAAATAATGAGACAAACGATGATTTAGATCCGTTTAAAGAAATAGGTAAACCAATGCCACCTTTATTACCACCGATGGGACTTGTGCCAGTTTCAGATTCCAATAACACTGGAAATAATGAAAAAGACCAAGAAACGGGAAATGACTCTGATAATGATGAAGAAAATCCAGAGCCAGAAAAAGACACTAATAAAGATGGAGAAAATCCAGAACCAGAAAAAGGCACTAATAAAGATGGAAAAAATCCAGAACCAGAAAAAGGCACTAATAAAGATGGAGAAGATCCAGAACCAGAAAAAGGCATTAATAAAGATGGAGAAGATCCAGAACCAGAAAAAGGCATTAATAAAGATGGAGAAGATCCAGAACCAGAAAAAACGTCAGAGATAGAGAAAGACGTAAGAGGATTTTATACAATTATTAATGAATTAACAGAAGGATTAGATGTAAAAAAAGGAACAGGTAAAAAATATCGTGCTTCAAACATAAAGGTATCAAGGGAATTTAAAGAAGAATTGAAATCTGGAAATTATTTATACAATATTGTACATGTAATACCAGCAATTATTAAAGCACCAATAAAATTAATTAGAAAAGTTATAAATAATATTAGATATTCTGTTGAAGAAAGAAAACAAGTAGCAACCTTAAAAGAAAGAATTAACAATTTATCTGAAGAAGATATAAAAACAATATGGGAAGAATATCGTGGGACAAGGGTAACTTCAGAACGTTATCCAAGTATCTTAAATGTCTTATTAAATGAGAGAATGCAACAATATGCTTTAGAAAATGTAACAAAATTAAATAGTTCAATGGAAGAAAAATATAAGGCATTATTTGAATCAAAGAGAATTGTTGATGCTTGTAATGAAATTTTAAATGATCCAGACTGTCAGGAGAATACAGTTTTAATACAAGAAGCACTTAAAAATCGAGAAGCAGCTCTATTAGGTAAAGCTGAAATGGTAAAAGAGCTTCGTGAACAATATAAACAAGCAAATCTTTGGTTATCAGGCGGTGCTCATGGTTATGAAGAAGATTTAAAAGCATCAACAACCAAGCTATCAATCGTTGGTAAGAGATTTGTAAGAGAAAGAAACTTAAGTCCTGAACTTACATTAAAGCAAGCAGAAATAGAACAACAAGAAAAAAGAGCAATTAATAGCAATGATGATGAAGCGGCTTTAAACGCATTTATTGAAAACGAAGTATTACTATCTAGTAATACAGAAATTTCAAATAGTATTTTTGGAAAAAGATCAACTGGAGATAAATACTATCAACCATTAGTTGAAAAATTAGATTATCGCGATGATCCATTTATTAGAGATATGATTACAACAACTCTTGTTTGTGCTACTGCTATTAGTGCTATAAATGCCGCTAACACGCATTCACAAACTAACGAAATTTTAAATGAGCATCAAGCAGAAGTTAACCGTGCTAACAGTAATAATGAAGCATTAGCTGATCAAGTAAACGAATATGGGGATAGATTAGTAGACAATGGTAACGACTTTGCTGAAGGAATGAAAGCCCAAGCAAATAATGATGTCATTGGAGCAACCAATACGATGGAAAGACATACGCTAGATGAGACTGGATGGGCAGTAGGTTCACATGAATTTAGAACTTTAGATGATGCAACACACGAAGTATACAATACCATGGCCGATGTAACTAAAAATAAAATCGACTATATAACAAGTCAATATGGAGCTGGAGAAATTACAAGACAGCAATCATTAGAATACTTAAGAGATGTTGCAAATGACACTCAACAAGAACTATTTGATCTATATGAAAGCTATTTACCAACACTTCAAGAATATGCAGCAGCACATCCACAATTTGACTTACATGGTGTAGTAGATTCAATGGATTATATTTTACAACATCCAGGAGCAATAGCAAAAATGAATGAAGGCATGGTTGAAGCAGTACAAATAGGTGACCAATTATCATCTTTAACTGTAGAGCAAATATCAGCAATCAATTCTCTACCAAGTGACTTAAAAACAACACTATTTGTTGATGGTGCAGCTGCAGTAGCCCTTGCTTATAATGTATCAAAAACTATGGATGAACATCAAAAAGCAGGAAAATATGGAAATGAAATTACAGATATGGTTACAGAATATATAAACGATAAAAATGAGGTAACAACTACAGAAACAACATCTAAAAATTCAACAAAGTAAACCTTAAAGAGCTAGTATTTTAGCTCTTTTATTTTGTTGTAATTAACATAAAAATATGCTATCATAAAAATAGAGGTGAGAATGTGAAAAAAATAAAATATTTGTTTATGTTATTAATAGGAGTAGTAATAATCGCAACAGGCTGTGAAAAATCATCAACAGCAAAAACACTAGTATGTAGTAGAAGTATAAATCAAGGTACAGTTTCCCTAGAATTAAAATACACTGTTACATATGAAGGAGAATATGTTCAAAAAATAAACAGTGTAGAAAAAATAACTTCTGATGATACATCAGTTATTGAAAGTTATAAAGACCTTTTAGAAACAACATATGCATCCTATACAAAAGTAGATCATTATACGAATAATATTACAGTATCTGGTAATACATTAACAAGTACAACAGATATTGATTATTCAAAAATAGATACTGCTAAATTAATAGAAATAGATTCAGCAAATAGTCAATTGTTTAATTCCGATAATAAAGTAGAATTATCAACAATAAAAGAACTATATGAAACCATGGGAACAACATGTGAAGAGAAATAAACAACATAAAACGTGTTGTTTTTCTATGATTGACAAAGATATAAAAAAAGGTTAGAATAAAAACATATTTAGGAGGAATAAAACATGACAAATGAAAAATATTTAGTTGTTAATGGTGGTAGTTCATCATTAAAGTTTTCTCTATATTCTATGCCAGAAGAAAAAGAACTAATTAATGGTTATATAGAGAAAATAGGAGCACCAGATTGTTTCTGGACTTTAAAAATAAATGGAGAAAAAATAAGACATGAAAAGGCACTAAAAAATCATGGAGAAGCTGTAGAAATAATGATGCAAGAACTTCTTGATAATAAAATCATTGAAGATGTTAGTGAAATAAAAGGTGTAGGTCACAGAGTTGTCCATGCAGGAGAATATTATTCTGACTCTGTTATCATTGACGATGAAGTATTAGACCGTGTAACAGAATTAACAAAATTAGTACCAATTCATCACCCTGGTGAAATAGCTGGTATAAAAGCTATGCAAGAAAAAATGCCAGGAGTTGTTAACGTTGCTGTATTCGATACTGCATTTCATCAAACAATGCCAAAGGATGTTTATATGTATCCAGTTCCAATGGAATGGTATAAAGAACTTGGCGTTAGAAAATATGGATTCCATGGTACATCTCATAAATACATCACAGAAACAATGCAAGAAAAGTTAAACAAAAAAGATGTAAACCTAATTATTTGTCATATTGGCTCAGGAGCTTCAATTTCTTGTATAAAAGATGGAAAGTGTTTAGACACAACCATGGGCTTAACACCATTAGATGGATTAATGATGGGAACAAGATCTGGATCAATAGATCCATCAATTATTGAGTATGTATGTAAAGAAACAAATAAAACTGTAGAAGAAGTAACAACAGAATTAAATAAAAAATCAGGACTACTAGGTATCTCTGGTAAAAATGATTTCCGTGATGTTCAAGAATTAGCATCTTCAAATGATGAAAATGCTAAATTAGCTCTTGCTATGGTAGTAAACTCAATTGTTAAATATATAGCACAATACTACTTTGAATTAGACGCAAAAGTAGATGCCATTGTATTTACTGCAGGAGCTGGAGAAAATGATATTAATTTACGTCATGATATAATGAAAAAATTAGAAAAACCAATGAACATAGAATTAGATGAAGAAGCAAATAATAATATTGCTAAGTTTAAAGACATAAAGTCAGGTCCAATTACAACAAAAAATTCAAAAATAACTGTTTATGTAGAACCAACTGATGAAGAAATTGTAATTGTACGCGATACATATCGTCTAGCAAATAATAAGTAAATAATAAAAAGATAAATCTCAAGTATTGAAGTATTTATCTTTTTAATTTTCATAGAAGCTCTCTTTTCTATTACTTTTATTGCAAATAATTAGCTTATTATATATAATATAAGTGTATTAAATAGTTTGCCTGATATTTATATGACAATTTAGACGATAGAGTGTATTTTTAGAGGCAAAATAGAAATATGCATGATGCGGAGATACTTATTGTAAGATAGGTGTCTTTTTTTATTGTTTTAGAAGGAGGAAATTAGATGAACGAAATAATAGAAAAAGAAAATACAATAATTGAAAATATGATTTATGAGGTTAGAGGAGTACAGGTAATGTTATCATCAGATGTAGCTAAACTTTATCATGTTGAAACAAAGAGAATTAATGAAGTTATTAAAAGAAATATAAATAGATTT
>CAZIFN010000019.1:0-19331 GCA_964538205.1 uncultured Mycoplasma sp. | reverse complement strand
GGATACATTCTAAACTTATAAGCTTTGTACATATAATACACCTCCATCATCTTGACTTATTATAATAGTTCACGAACAAATGTTTGTCAACAAGTAATGTTACTATTTAAGAAGAAAATTCCTTATAAATAAAAAAAAGAGACTATTTAGCCTCTATAATTAATTTAATAGCAGTTCTTTCTTCACCGTCAATAGCAATATCTTGAAAAGCTGGAATACATACTAAATTTTTACCAGACGGTGCCACAAAACCTCTTGCAATTGCTACAGCTTTTATTGCTTGATTTAAAGCACCAGCTCCAACTGCTTGAATTTCAACAGAACCCTTTTCTCTAAATACATTAGCAAGAGCTCCAGCAACACTATTAGGATTAGATTTACTACTTACTTTAAGTGTTTCCATATATATTATTCATTCCTTTCTACAATTAAATATATGCACCTAAAATAATAAAAATAACTAATCTTCAATATATTTCATCAACTCATTAGTAATAACCTCATATCCTTTATCAGAAACATGTAAACCATCTTTTGTATAAGAAACAGAAAAATTACCATCATCATCTATTAATTTACTAAATAAATCAACATAAACAACATCTAACTCTAAAGCTAATTCCTTTAATGAATTATTAACAACAGAAATTTCACTATTATCAAACTTTATTTTTCTCACATCATCCAAAATAATATCATCATCAGTCTTATTAATAGGATAAATTGATTCCAAATATATTTCACTATAAGGCCTATTTTCTTTAATTAATTTAATTATTTCTTCAATATTAGAAATAATTTCTTCATTATCCTTCCCACCTCTTAAATCATTAATACCAATGAGTAAAAATACTTTAGAAGGATTATAATCATATACCCTTTTTTTCATATCTTTAAGAATACTAGAAGTATAATCACCAGATACTCCAGAATTAACAACTTTATAATCATCAAAAAATTTATCTACATCATATTGTTCAGTAATAGAATCACCTAAAAACAAATAATTATCATCAACAATTGTTTCAACAACTTTCTTTTCTTTTATAACTACTTTCTCTTTACTATGATCAAAATATAAATAATGATATGCAATAAATCCTATCAATAAAAGACATAAAATAACTAGTAAAGTAATTATAATCCAAGATTTACTCTTTTTATCATCTATATCAAAATCAATAGGATCAATAACTTCTTCAACAACTTTTTTTACTTTCTTCTTATTATTTTTATCCATAAAACTAGTATCCAAATTAATAGTAGCATCTAAATCTATATCATCAAATACTAACTGTTGTTGCTTAGTAACAGATAAATCTATATCATCATAATTATCTTTTAATTTCTCATATCTATTAAACTTACTATTACTAGATACATATTTAGATTTTTCTTTGCTTTTATTTTTAGTTTTACTTTTACTCTTACTAGCCATATAACTCCTCCATCTCACAAACACAATTATAACTCATCTTAAAACAAATAAAAAGAAGAAAGGTTTAGATATTTCTTCCAATACATAAATTTACATTTATAAGTTTCCCGAAGATATACTCCTAATACTATTATAAAACAATTCCAAAAAACTAAGTTCTTTTACATCTTTTTTTACAGTTAAATAAGCAGAAGAAAGTTCTTTATTATTTTCTAATACATACATCTTTCCAATAGTACTACCTGCTTTTAATGGCAAATTAATATCATCCAAAACTATATTATATTTATAATTATGTTTCAAATCATCAACTAATTCAACAACACCCAAATCACTTTTTAATGACACATCTATAAAAGAACGATTAGATTTATCTAATTTAACTCTTTCAACAACCTGCCCAGATTTTTTCAACAGATTAAACTTAGCATTTAAAAAACCATAATCTAAGAGTGCCATAGTTTCACTATTTCTTACTTTACTATTTTCCTCACCAAGTACAATAGCAATTAAACGCATATTATTTTTCTTAGCAGTAGCAGCCAAACAATAACCAGCATTATCAGTATGACCAGTCTTTAAGCCATCAGCACCATCATAAAAACGTACAAGTTTATTTGTATTTACAAGCCAAAACTTATTATCAGTATCTTCTCTTAAATAATCCTCATAAAGTGATGAAAATCTTAATATTTCAGAATGATTAATTACTAATTCCCTAGCTATCATAGCCATATCATATGCACTAGAATAATGTCCATCCTCATCTAAGCCAGTACAATTCTTAAAATAAGTATGCTTCAAACCCAAACTTTTAACTTTTTTATTCATTAATTTAACAAACTTCTCTTCACTACCAGAAATATATTCAGCCATTGCTACTGTAGCATCATTCCCAGATGCCATCGAAATACCCTTCATTAAATCTTCTACTGTGATTTTTTCACCCTCACTAATATAAATTTGTGATCCTCCCATATCAGCCGCATTTTTACTTACAGTAACAACATCATCCCAGCTAATTTTACCAGCCTCAACTTGCTCTAAAATAATAATCTGAGCAACCATTTTAGTCATTGAAGCAACAGCAACCTCATCATTTTTATTCTTCTCATATATAATTTTGCCCGTATTAGCTTCAATCAAAATACCAGATTTAGCATTAACAATAGGATCACTATCCATAGCAAATACAAAAATAGGACTAAATAAAATCAACAATAAACTAAAAAACTTACATATAAATTTCATGTCTACCTCCTATCAATTTCTATGTAAACAATTACAAAATTATACATAAATCCTCTTTTTAATGATAATATATTACTAGGTGAAAATATGAAAAAAAAGAAAAAACTAAAAACTAAAAACTTTTGTATTTTTATAACAATTATAATTTTAATAACCATAAGTATTACATATGGACTAATAAAAAGTAAAAACACTAGTGAAGATAAAAAACAAGAAACTAAGTTAACCGAATTTGAAAAAGCAAAAAAAGAACTAAGTTACTATAAAGATAAATATGAAAATAGTTATAAAGAATATAGAAAAAAGAATAAAAATTTATCAATAGAAAAAGTAATAATAAATGTCAACATCGGTCTAAACAATGAATACTATACAAATGTTAAAAAAGCAACAAGCTTAAATACAAATATTATTTTAGTAAATAAGTACAATTATTTAACAGAAGACTATATACCAGAAAATCTTCAAACTATAGATGAAAAATATTCATCAAGAGAATTACAATTAGTAGATTATGCTAAAGAAGCATTTGAAGAAATGTCAGAAGATGCAAAAAAAGAAAACTACTCTATAATAGCTATGTCAACATATAGAAGTTATACATACCAAGAAAATCTTTATAACAGATATGTCCAAAATGATGGAAAAAAAGCTGCCGACACATACTCTGCAAGAGCAGGATACTCAGAACATCAAACAGGACTTGCTGTAGATGTATATAATGGAAAAGAAGAATACACAAATTTTGAAAATACAGAAGAATTTAATTGGATGCAAGATAACGCTTACAAATATGGTTTTATTTTAAGATTTCCAAAAGATAAAACTCTAGAAACTGGTTATCAATACGAATCATGGCACTATAGATATGTAGGTAAAAAAATAGCCAAGTATATACACGATAACAACCTATGTTTTGAAGAATATTATGCCACACAAATAAAAGATTGAAATTTCAATCTTTTTTATCATACTTATTTTTAAAATAATTATATAATTTATAAAATAAAATAACTAATATCCAAATAACAAAAACTAAATTAGTAATCTGTATAACAGATAATGATATATTATTAGTATATAATGAAACTTTATCAGCTAAATCCAACTTATATTCACATACAACAGCTATAAAATTAAAAAACAGCAAATAAATTATTGAAAAAAAACTAATATCTAAAACTCTTTTATAATAATCCATTTTACTAAAAATAGAAATTAAAACTAATACCAAAGAAATAATTATTATTAAAAAATATATTACAGTAGATGGAAAATAAATATAATTCATTATTCCTTTAAATAAATAATCAATACAGTATCTAACATAAGAAAGATTAGAAAATATAATAGTAACTATAAAAATACTAAAACCAATAACAAAAGCAAGCTTAACAATTAAATCATCTTTCTTAATATTTAATAATAAAAAGAAAAATAGTAGAAGTATAATCATGAATATTTCTATTCCTAAAAAAGATGAAAAAGTATATTTAAAAACTAATCCAATCTTCTCTAAAAGAGATAAAAACAACGACTACCACCTCCACTAAATCAATTCTAAAATATAAACAGTTTGACTTGTAGGATCATCTTTAGTACAAGTAATCAATGTTAAAGTAGTTTTATCAAAGTTTCTAACAATCTTAACGTTTCCCTCTTTAGGAACATTATAAATATTAACAATCTTATAATGATATTTATTATCTTTATAAGAAACATAAGCACTATTACCTATCTCTAATCTATATAAATAAGCAAAATAACTAATATAAGAATCACCAGAATGAGCCATTAGAATTAAATTACCATTAACTACATCTGGCATAGTAGAACCTTTAACTACTGTAACATTGTACTGAATGTCATTATATTTAGAATCAGTACCATAAAACCCTCTTTTTAATCCAATCTTTGGTATTTCTAAAACTCCCAAGTATTTACTATAATCAACAACAGAAGATTCGCTCATTCCTAATTGACTAGAATCAGTACCAGTTTCTTCACCAGTAATCAAATTAGCATCAGGTGTATCTGTCAAAACCTCTTCTGTATTATCAGATATACTATCAGAAATAATTATTTGCATATCAGAAAAGACTTCATTCTTAATTCTCTTAAAATAATTTGAAGATAAAATAACTATTCCTAAAAATACAATGAAAGAGCCAAGTATAAGTTTCTGACTCTTTCTAAAACCTTTTTTACTTACTTTCGCTTGGTTTAACATTTGCATACACAATACCAATACCAGATAATAGAACAATCAAACCAATGAAATAAACTGTTTGTGCTGTAGATAAACCAGTATCAGGAACATCAGGCGTATAATTTAATGATATTTGAGCACCAGTTTGAACATCAACTTCATCAGAAGCAACAGAAGCAATTGTTTGAGCACCAGTAGCTACATAATAATTGCCTTTATATCCTGTAAATGTACCCGTAACACTAAACTTAACATCCTTATTTTCCTCAGTTACTTTATCAACAGGAACTCTTATATAAAATTTTTCACCAGGAAACATATAATAATCATCTTCACTAAGCTCTGTACCATTAACATCAACAACAATGGTACCCTCAGGTGCAGATTCAATTTTCAATAAAAAGCCATAAAGCATACCAGCTGGATTACTAACAACCGAAATAGCAGAAGATTGATAATACTTATCATCACTAGTTAAAGAAACAGCATCACTCATATTAACTTTTACCGTTCTATTTGACAAACCTACCGTACTCATAGCATTATTAACTAACGGCTTAATCCACCTCTCATAAAAAGTCTGATCATCCTCAGTTACTGGATTTTCAAGTAAATCAACTTTAGTACCATCAGCTTTATATCCTAAAGGAACACTCTCAGTGTAAATTACTTTAGCATCCTTAATTTTTTGTAAATCATCTTCACTAAGGCTATTATTTTCTGCTCCAATTTCATTCAAATAAACCCAAATAGAAACTTGTGAAATCCAAGTTTCAACAGCATCTCTTATTTCTTCATCATACACATAATACAGAAAATCACCATAATAAATGTCACCAAACAAATATAATAATCCATCATCTTCTATTGCCTCACCCTTAGTATAAGTTGTATTACTAGCAAAGTCGATATTACGTTCCAAACAAAATACAGTTATGTCATTTGTAGTCTTATAAGGAAAAACAACAAAGCCTGTATCAGAAAGAACTTCTTCTCCTGGAGTTGCCGTTGTAAATTGATCGGGTAACGAATACGAAGGAGCAAGACTAGTAATAGCATAAGAAGTTTGATTAAGTCCTACTATCACAATAGCAACAACAGCAATAATTGCTAAAGCAAAAGTACCAATAATAGATTTAGATTTCCAAAAACTTTTATTTTGTCTTTGATCATTATTTTCCATATATATTTTTTCCATAAATTCTCCCTACCTTTATATAAGTTATTATATCATAATTTCAATATTTTCAAACCATTTTTTTACTTAATAGTAAAAATCTCACTAAAATCATCAATATCAACTTCTTTATTAAAATATATAGTAGCTAAAACATCCCCTTTTTTTACTGTATCACCTACTAATTTTTCTAAATAAATACCAGCTTCATAATCAATCTTATCTTCTTTATTAACTCTTCCAGCACCTAATTTAACAGACAACATTCCAATCCTTAAAGCATCAATATTTTTAACAATACCAGAAACATCAGATTTAATTTTTATACAATCAGAAGCAAGTGACAAAGACTTAATATCACCATTTTGCTCTTTTACAAACTCCAAAAACTTATTATATGCCTTCTTAGTATTAATACTGTCAATTACTTCTTCATAAGCATCATCATAACTAATACCTTTTCCTAAACTTACCATATGACTAGCTAACTCTAAAGATAAATCAACTAAATTATTATTTTTTTCTTCACCAGTAAGCACTTTAATAGCTTCCATAACCTCAATACTATTACCAATTGCTCTACCCAAAGGTACATTCATATCACTAATTACAGTACGCACTTCTTTATGATAAAATTTACCAATTTTTTTCATCAAATCACTAAGTTTATTAGCATCCGACTTTTTTTGTAATAAAGCACCCTTACCATATTTAATATCAATTAAAATTTTATCAGCACCAGAAGCTATTTTTTTACTCATAATACTAGAAGCAATTAAAGGTATAGAAGAAACTGTTCCAGTTACATCTCTTAAAGCATAAATAGCTTTATCCATAGGTACTAATAAAGCAGTTTGACCAGTCACAACCATTCCAATTTTTTTAACTTGTTTAAAAATCTGATTATCAGTTAAAGCTACATTAAACCCTTTTATACTTTCCAATTTATCAATAGTACCACCTGTATAACCCAAACCTCTGCCACTCATTTTAATAACTGGAACACCTAAGCTAGCAACAATAGGTGCTATTATTAATGTAGTTTTATCACCAACACCGCCAGTAGAATGTTTATCAACTTTAATTCCTGGAATTTCAGAAAAATCTAACACATCACCAGAATCAATAAAAATTTTAGTTAAAGAAAATATTTCACTATCTGTCATCCCATTAATACAAATAGCCATAAGTAAAGAAGACATTTGATAGTCCTTAATCTTACCATTCAAATATCCATTAAAGAAAAAATCTAATTCACTATAAGTTATCTCTAACCCTAATCTTTTCTTATTAATAATATCAACAATCATTATAACGTCCTCCTATAAATATAAGAATCTCTTTTTTCATAACCAGAAACTTCATACAAATGATGTGCTATAACCCTTTCTTTCCTAGATGTTAGTTCTATATACAAAGCTTTATCTTTTTGTGCTATTTCTAACACTTTATCCATAAGTAAATGCCCTATACCCAAATTTCTATAAAATTTAGCAACACATACATAATCAACTAAATAATATGGCCTTCCTTTAACCAAATCCATAACTCGAGTAAGAACCAAATAACCAGCAACTTGATCATTAACAACAGCAACAAGTTCTGTATAATTCTTATCTGGATTAACATTAGCTTTAACAATATCAAAAGCTTCTTCCAATATTTTACTAACTGTAAAATAATCTGTCATTCTATATTCTCTAACACCTATCACACTATCACCCTATCATAAATATAACACATCAAAAAAAAAAATACTAGTTACCCAGTATTATATTTATAAAATTATTTTCTAAACTTACTTACCAATCTATTAAAATAATAAAACCAATTAACTGGTAAATAAAAATCTCCAATAAACTCTTCTACATGTCCTCCAAAACCTTTTTTAAATTCATAGACACCATCATGACTAAAGTCACCCTTAATTCCATAAAAATTATATTTTTTATACTTATGATCAACAGCATATTTTATCATCATCCATTGAATTAAATACTGAGCATAAAAATTATTATACTTATCTAAGTTACCAGAAAACAAATAAATAACCTCATCTCCATAAAGCATAAACATAGAAGCAGATATTGGAATCATTTCTTCATCATATTTTGATATTTCATTTAATCTACTCATCAAAACATCAATATTCTTTTTTACTTCTTTAGCACTATTATTTTCTTTATTATAAAATTTATCATACTTTTTAGTATATGTATCTAATTCTTCTGTAATCTTTTTCTTATATTTTAAAGAATCTAAATAAGCTATTAAAAATCTAGTTTCTTTTCCAAAAGATTTATACATATGTTGATAATATTCTAAACTCCTATCTGGAAAACCAATTGTTTTACTAGTTTCTTCTGTTATACTTTTAAAAACTGGTAAATCATCATATTCTAAATCTTTAATAACTATCCCAAACTTTTCAGCTTTTCTTATTTTACTTAAATGGTTTGCTTTAAATTCTTTTGTAATATCATCAAAAGATTTATTCTCCAAATCAATTACATATTGCCATCTAACTTGATGAGATTGATCATAACCAACTGTAAACCCATTATGAATAAAACCTAACTTTTTTAAACTATCAACTATATCCGTATTATCATATTCATCAGTAATATCACCATTAATATCTCTACTTTTATATAAAATATTAGGTACTATATGTAGAACATATCCTTTTTTTTCTTTTACATATTTCTTCAAGCTAGCAACAAAAAATTCTAAAAGTTCTTGATCCTTATAATCTAATAATAAACCTCTAGGTGAAGAAAAAGAATTATAACCAAATCTATTCTTTCTAGATGTTAGTCTAGCTGCAGCAATTATTTTTTTATTTTTTTCTACTCCCACATAATAAGAATTAGTATCTACATCATCCATTTTAGGAGACTGCATAAATGATTTTAATTTATTTTTATTTAAAAACTTGGTAAATTCACTAACACTTAATTCTCTAAATTTCATAATTATTTCTTCCTTTACTATTTTTATTATCCCTAATAAAAGCTAAATAATGTACTTTTATCAATTTTATTCTCTAAATAATTATATAATTTTTCAAATAAAATATCAATAAGCGAGATAACAACAAAAGAAAACTCTAAAGAATTATTAACTTTAGAGTTTTAATAATTATTCATTTTCTTTCTTTTTACTAGATAAAAATGTAACCTTTTCCGCAACAATATCAATTAAATACTCTTTTTTTCCATCCTTTTCTAAAACTCTAGACTGTACTCTACCTTTAACACCAACAATATCACCTTTCGAACAATATGTTGCTGTATTTTCAGCAACACTTTCAAATGCCACACAATCTATAAAATCCGTATCATAAGTTCCCTCCATATTTTTAAAACTTCTAGGTATCGCCAAACATATATTAGCAACCTTTTTACCATTTTCCGATTTATTAATTTTAATATTTCTAGTTAATCTACCAACTAAAACAATTTGATTAAGCATGCTTCACCTCCTTTCATCGCTATATTATTAAAAGAATAAGAAAATAACAAACTACGAAAAAATATATTTAAAGCTAAAAACATCACAAAAAAAAGAAATTCTCCTATAAAAATTTCTTTTTTATTAACTATTAATATATTGAAATAACAACTTTTTAAGTATTATAAATTTCTTTTAATTAGTTGATTTAATTCAACAGCATATTCCATTGGTAATTCTTCTCTAAATTTTTCTAAAAATCCAAGTACAATAAGTTCCATAGCCCTTTCTTCTGAAACTCCTCTACTCATCATATAAAACAAATTATCATCACTAATTTTAGAAACAGTCGCTTCATGCTCTATACTACTACTCAAGTTAAAACAAGAATTAACAGGAATAGTATCGCTTTTTGAATACTCATCTAAAATTAAAGTATCACATTTAACAGTACTAACACTATTGTCAGCATTTGCACCAATTAAAACTTTTCCACGATAAGTAGCATTACCTGTATTTCTAGCAATACTTTTAGAAATAATATTACTTCTCGTATTCTTTCCTAAATGTATCATTCTAGCTCCAGAATCCTGTTCCTGTCCAGAAGATGCCACACTAATAGTAATACATGTTCCATTAGAATTATTACCCTTAAGAACACAACAAGGATATTTCATAGTCACTTTACTGCCAATATTACCATCTATCCATTCCATAGTACCATTTTCTGAAACAAGTGCCCTTTTAGTAACTAAATTATAAACATTAGTAGCCCAATTTTGAATAGTAGAATAACGGCATTTACTATTCTTACCAACATAAATTTCAACAACAGCAGCATGTAAAGATGACTCGCTATAACTAGGAGCAGTACATCCTTCTATATAATGCAAATCACTATTATCATCAACAATTATCAAAGTTCTCTCAAATTGACCCATGTTTTTACTATTAATTCTAAAATAACTTTGCAAAGGTCTATCCAAAACCGTATTCTTTGGCACATAAATAAAACTACCACCAGAAAAAACAGCCCCATTTAAAGCAGAAAACTTATTTTCACCAGAAGAAACTATTTTTCCAAAATACTTTTTTACCAAGTCTGGATATTCCTTCATAGCTTTTTCTATAGAAGTAAAAATCACCTTCTTTTTTTCAAGTTCTTCCAACATACTATGATAAATTACTTCACTTTCATATTGAACGCCCATACCAGCAAGATGCTTTTCACTCTCTAAAACTCCCAAAGAATTAAGTTCTTCTTTAACAGGCTTCAACACTTTATTCCAATCATCTTTAATAGCCATATCTTGTTCATCAGCCTTATAATAAATAATTGAAGAAAAATCCAAATCAATTTTAGGTCCAAATGTAGGCATTTCAATCTTTTCAAACTTTTTATAACTATCTAGTCTGAAATCTCTAACCCAGTCATCTTCATTTTTTATCTTAGAAATATCTTCGACTTTTTCCCTACTAATTCCTTTAACTTCCATATTATCATCAACCTTTTTTTACTTTTTGTACAGCATGTCCTCTCTGTTCAAAAAAATCATTCATTTTAGCAATATCTTTTTTATCTTTATTTATAATTGATATCATTTTAACTGGTCTATCTAACTCACTAATTCTTTTTCTTGCTATTAATTCTCTATCCTTAAAAAAATCAAGT
The DNA here is from genome assembly GCA_964538205.1 of uncultured Mycoplasma sp. Lineage (GTDB taxonomy): Bacteria > Bacillota_I > Bacilli_A > RF39 > UBA660 > CAG-877. The sequence goes on along the minus strand of CAZIFN010000019.1, from coordinate 8,131 downwards.
GAATGCAAAACATAATCTTCAAGCTCTTCATAATAAACAAACTCTTTACCAAAAATTCTTCCAAAATCTTCTTCAATCAAAACCCAACAAGGACCAGAAATACACTCTCCAGAAACATGTTTCATTTTTGTTCCAAAATCTACTCCAAAAGAATCTGAACTACTATAAAATTTACTACGAGCAAAGACTGGATATTCTTCACTCGGATTAAATAAGTTAAAATATCTATCACCAAAAGGAACTAAAATACCTAATGATTGTGATTTACTAAGTTCTATACCAGTATGCTCTTCATCAAAATATCTAAGTTCCGCTAAATTCAAAACATCAACACTAAATTTCATATTATAACTCCTCTAAAATTTTTTCAATAGCTCTACTAGGAATAAGAGCACATCCCTTTCTATTTGGCTGCTTACAAACTTCATCATAGACAATAAGCTCACCAAGTAAATCCTTATCATATTCTTTTTCATTAATCATATTCTTATAGTTTAATAATATTTCCTTAGCTTCTTCAAGACTTTTACCAAGTAAACTTCTAATCATAATAGAAGTAGCAGAAGTACTAATAGCACAAGCCTCTCCATCAAAACAAATATCTTCTATTTTATTATCAACAACCTTCATCATGACATCTAAATCATCTATACAACTTTCACTATTAGTATTTACTTTTATATAACTATCATCATCAATTAATCCCTTATTCATAGGATTTTGATAATTATCTAAAATTATTTCTCTTCTTAAATTATTATCCATAAAACACCCTTATATAACCAATTTAAATATATCTTTACTATTCTTTAAAACTTCAATTAATTTCATAACATCATCCTCATTATTATAAAAATACATACTGACTCTTACTGTGTTTTTAATATTTATTTCATCCTTTAACATCTTTGCACAATGATTACCTGCCCTAACAAAAATATGATAAAAGTTTAAATAAATAGAACTTTCTTGAGCAAAAACAGAATCAATATTAAATGCTAGTATTCCTGACTTAGAATTTTTATTATACAAAATAATATTAGGTATTTTTTCCATTTCACTTACAAGTAATTCTTTTAATTTTCTTTCGTGTTCTTCTATTTTATCCATACCTATATCCATTAAATATTCTATAGCCCGTCTTAATCCAATAACTTCCCCAATAGCCGGAGTACCAGCCTCAAATTTAGTAGGAGCATTTTTTAATTCATAACTATTATCAGCTTCAAAAAATTGATTCATGCCTCCTCCATAACATAAAGGATCCATCTCTTGCAATAAATCATATTTTCCAACTAAAACACCAACACCAGTAGGACCACACATTTTATGACCAGAAAAGCTTAAAAAATCCATATTAGCTTTCTGAAAATCAACTTTTAAATGTGGTACACTTTGAGCACCATCAACACAAAACAAAATATTATTTTCCTTACAAATTTTTCCAATCTCATAAACATCTCTAATATCACCAATGACATTAGTAACATGTGCAATAGATATAACTTTAGTCTTAGATGAAATGCTTTTCTTAACACTAGAAACTGTAAGTGCATAATCATCATCTAAATCCATATATTTAACAACAATCCCTATTTCTTCACTAAGTTTTATCCAAGGTAAAACATTAGAAGCATGCTCTGCTTTAGTTAATAAAACTTCATCCCCTGGTTTTAAATGTTTACGCATATAACCAAAAACAATCATATTAATAGACATAGTAGTCCCAGATGTAAAAACAACCTCATCAGAAGAATTACAATTAATAAAATCTTTTACTACCTCTCTAGTACCATCATATAACTGATTAGTAACAACAGCAGCATCATAATCACCTCTATGAATATTAGAAGTATGCTCCTGATAGTATCTACTCATAGCATCAACAACACATTTAGGCTTTAAAGTCGTTGCCCCATTATCAAAATAAACAATATCATCTCTCAACATCAAGAAGTCTTCTCTATTCAAAATATCACCTCCTAAATCTTTTCAATTTCTTTTTTAAACTCAATTATTTTACTAATATCAATACTATCGCTATTTATTAAAAAACCAGAAAGTAACAAACGATATGCAACGTCTAAATTAATACCTCTACTCATCATATAAAATAACAAATCATCTCTAAATTTACCAATGTATGCAGCATGATTACTTAAAACATCATAATTATCAATAAGTAAATTAGGACAAATTGTACTATTTCCATTTTCCATATTAATTATTTGATTTTCCTGATTACAAATACATTTATTACTACTTCTAGGAACAACTCCATCCACAATATAAGATAATTTATTATTAAATACATTAACACCATGATTAAATACTTCACTATGAGTATTATTAGCCAAATGATTAACTTTTATTTTATAAGAATTATCTTCATAATTAATATTATTATAATAATAATAAAGAGAAACTCCACATTTAACTAAATTTATATTAACTTCACTACTACTATTTATAGAAAAATGATATATAATAGTATCTTCTTCAATATTATATTTATAATTACTATTTTTGTTATTATCTACAATATATAATATCTTACTCATTATCATCATTTCCAATCATAACATTAATACCATTATAACCAGTTTTTTCAATATCATAAGCCAAATCCATAGTTCCCGTTTTAACAATTTTACCATCTCGCATAACATGAACAAAATCAGGCACTAAATATTTCAATACTCTAGTATAATGAGTAATAATTAAAACAGCTGTTGATGGATATTTTTTTAAATAATTATTAATATTTTCACAAACGATTCTCAAACTATCAACATCAAGACCCGAATCAAGTTCATCAAAAATAATTAATTTTGGTTTTAATAATAGCATTTGTAATATTTCATTTTTCTTCTTCTCTCCACCAGAAAATCCCTTATTTAAAGATCTATGTAACATACTACTATCAAGATCAACACACTTCATAGCGTCTTCCATATCTTTTATAAATGAATATAAATTAACTTTCTCTCCTGTCACTTCACCAAGAGCAGTCCTCAAAAACTCACTATTAGAAACACCATCTATAACAGTTGGATCCTGCATACACAAAAATATCCCTTTTCTTGCTCTTTCATAAACAGGAAGTTTTAATAAACTACTATCTTCAAATAAAATATCTCCTGAAGTAACTTCATACATATAATTACCTAAAATAACTTTAGAAAGAGTGCTTTTACCAGTACCATTAGGACCCATGATAGCATGAACCTCACCTGGCTTAATATCTAAAGAAACACCCTTAAGTATTTCAACATCACTATTCTTTATTTTTGCACATAAATTATTAATTTTTAACATAATGTATCCCACCTACTAACATATTATATCAAAATAATTCAAATTTTGTTGAAAAATAAAAAACAAAAGACAAAATAAAAGAAAAAAGAGCTATAAAGCTCTCCTAATTATCGTTATCAGTCTCACTTAAAAGACTCTTTGCATCCTCTATTAATCTAGCCAAATCACCCTTACCAGCAACTTGTCCTTTTAAAGTATTAACCTCTGCTTCTAATTTAGAAATTTTTTCATTAAGTTCAGTATTTTCTTTTTCTAAATATTTAACTTTTTTCCTCAAACTTTCACTATTCTCTACTAAAGTTCTATTTTCCTCAAATGCTTTTCTTTTAAACTTAAGCAAAGTATCAATTTGAGCATCCTTATTAGAAATTATTTCTTTTTGCTCTTTATTTAAACTTATCAAGCTCGCCATAACTTCTCTAGTATCTTCAATAATATTATCACTACTATCTAAATCAGAAGAACTTTTTAATTCCATTTCATCATCCATATCATCAAAGAATGACTTATTTTTAAAATCAATATCTAAAGATTTTTCATCCTCTAACTCTTTACTTTCTATATCTAGTTTTTTATCTTTAAATAATGAAACTTTTTTAGCCTCAATTATAGGAGGTACTTTAATAGCAACTTCTTCTTTAACCTCAGGAAAATCATTTGAAGAATCCATTTCCACTTCATTACTTACTTCAATTTTATCATCAAAAACATCATGCTTATCTTCTTCTACTTCATCAAAAACTTCATCTTTTTCCACTACATCATTAGTAATCGCCTCATAATTATCCTCAGGAAAATCACTTTTTTCTACTAAAGTTTCTTTTAATTCAACAGGATGAAGCATATCACCAGAATTATTTTCTAAAGCCTCATCAATTACAGAAGAACTTATAGCTAAATCCTTAACATCTAAATTCTCAGTAACTTCTTCAATAACCTCTTCACTTGGAATCTCTTCTTTAAATGAATAAGTAATAACATCCGTATCAGTTGTATTTCCTGCTAAATATAAAACATCATCAGAATATCCAATAAAACTATATAGTTTATTATCCAATAAATTATTACCATCTAAATCATAAACCGTTGCTTCCGAAAATTGATCATTAAAAATAAAACGCCCTTGACCTTTCATTTTTGCATTAACCTTTTCTTTAATAGCCGCAGGAGTCGTAACCAATCTAGTTGCCGCTAAAGGATCCTTTCTCATATTAGAAGCCTCAATAACACTAGGAGTAACAGGTTTAGATATCTCTACTAACATTGCTTGATCAGAAATAGGCTTAACAGCTTTATTTTCAAACGGAATAATAACATTACCATCACTATCAATAACACCTATATTAGACGCCAAAACTAGTGGATCTATAGCCTCAACCAAAGCAGTAGATGCAACAATACGCCCTTTTCCTAACTTTTCTCCATCTAAAAAGTAATACTGTCTTCCATCATCCAAAATACCATATGTACAAACAATATCACTACGATCTTTATATTTAACTTGTCCCTTTTGAACTTGCATCATATTCCAACACCACCTATATTCTTCTCACTATAATGATAGCATAAATAATTTTTCAAAACAATACTAATATCAATTTTTTTATCATATAACTAATTGAATTTTTAATATATATAATATAAAATATATAAAGGTGGTTATATGAAAGAACAAAAAAAACTAACAATCAAAATGGCAATCTTTACCTTTATTATTTTTGTATCATTTGGAATAATAATATTAAATGAAAAAACAGCACCTTATTATGCAACAAGAATTCATAAAAAACTACTCACATATATAAATGAAAAATATAAAGAAGAAATAAATGACTTTAATATTCAAGAAACAAAATATAAAAACACAAAATACATTCTAAAAATAGAATCAAATAAAAATAAAAATTTATATTTTAAAATAACATACAATAACAAAAAAATAACTGATTCATATAAAAAAGACTACTTAGAAGGAAAAACATTAATTACTTACTTAGAAAAAAATCTTGAAAAAGACCTAAAAAATAAATATAATCAAGAATTTAACATTATATTTTTAAAAAACTTAAATAAATATAGTGAAGATATTAAAAATTCAATAATAACAAAAAACACTTTTAAAAACATTCAAATATATACTCTAGAAACAAACATTAATAGTAAATGGACACCAAGTTCAATCAACGAAAAAATAATGAAACTACATAGTAAGCTAAAAAATGATAATATTACACCTAAAAACTATAATTTTACTATAACTAATACAAATGATATTACAACAAGTGTTAAAATAAATAACATTACAGCTGAACAAATAGAAAATATAACATTACTAAATAATATTATTAGTGATATAATTAAAGATGAAGAAAGTGATATTTTAAAAGAAAATAATATTACTTACAAATATTTAAATTAAGGAGAAAAAAATGACGGACTGTATATTTTGTAAAATAATAAAAGGAGAAATACCTTCAAGAACAGTATATGAAGATGATTTAATTAAAGTAATAATGAATATTAATCCTAATACTAATGGACACTTATTAATAATTCCTAAAAAACACTATGTTAATATTATGGATATTGATGAAAAAATAATAACACACAGTTTAGAAATAACAAAAAATACATTATACAAATTATTAAAAGAACGTCTAAACTGTGAAGGATTAACTATTGCTGAAAATAACTTTTTAGGACAAGAGATAAAACATTTTCACATCCATCTAATTCCAAGATATCCTAATGATAATGCTGACTTTGTCTATGACGAAAGCAAATTATTACCAATAGAAGAAATATTTTCTAAGTTAGAAAAATAGTAAAAATTAAATCAATAAAAAATAAAAATAATGCCAAGATAGTTAATAAACTCGGTATTTTTTTTACAAGCTTATCTATTACAAAAGGTCTAATAATATACATAAATATAAATATAAAAACAAGCCATACCAAACTAATTTCTAAAGCTATATAATGACCAAAATTAAATTTTAAATTACTATAATCCCAAAAAATTTCACCCGTAAAAAACTGAATCAAATTACCAGCCAGCCATTCCATAATAGTTAATATAATAACAGAAACTAAAGAAGTTAAAACAACTTTAACTAATCTCTTAAACTTACTCTTCTTAAAAATCAAATCAGTAACAAAAACTATAACGACAGCGCCAAAACCATAAATAGGAACCCAAGGTCCAAGTAATATTCCATTATTCATAGAATGAAAAACAAAAGTTTTTAAAGCTGTTTCCATTATATAACCTAAAATAGAACATATAAAAAAAGTATTTAAATAGTACATAATATCACCCTAATATTAATATGTCCAAAAAATAAATAAACATGAAAAAGATAAGAATAAATAAAATTCTTACCTCAAAAAATTAATAACTAATTATTCCACCAAGTATAATAGCAAGTAAGATATAAAGAATAATTATTATCACATAACCAGAGTTTTTTCTACAACCGGTCACTGTATTATTTTCAGGACAAGACATTAAAACACCTCCTTAAATATAAGCACCTAAAATAATAATCAAAAGAATAAATAATACTAAAATGATAGCTGATGAAGATACACAATTATTCATAATTTTCCTCCTTTTTTTTGGCTTTCATCTTATTTTATGGTAAAACCCTAATTTGTGTGATTATATATATCATATTTATTGCATGAAATAAATTTTTTTGTTATTATATATAAGTATACAGGAGGAAATTTATGAAAAACAAAAAAATATTTCTAGCATTAAGTTCACTAGCTATTGTTTCCTTAATTTTGACTGGTTGTGGAAAAAAAGCTGAACTTAAAGATGGAAAAGAAACAGCAGTATCAATAGCTGGTAAAAAAATAACAGCAAATGAGTATTATGAAGAAATTAAAGAAGATAATATCGCAACACTAATCGACATGATTGATCACAAGCTACTAGATGAAACTTATAAAACAGATGATGATGAAGATGATACTATTGAAAAAGAATTATCACAAATCAAAAAAAGTTATGGAAGTAATGAAGAACAATATATTCAAATTCTTCAACAATACTTTGGTGTTAATACTGAAAAAGAATTAGAAGAAATGTTAAGACTAGAATACAAAAGAAACCAAGCAGTAAAAGATTACATCAGCAATCACTTAACTGATAAAGAAATTAAAAACTATTATAAAAACAAAATTTATGGCGAAATAAAAGCAAAACACATCTTAATAACTGTTGATGTTGATGACAACGCAACAGAAGAAGAAAAAAAAGAAGCTAATGAAGTAGCCCTAAAAAAAGCAAACAATATAATTAAAAAGCTAGACAAAGGTGAAGATTTTGATAAACTTGCCAAAAAAAATTCAGACGATGAAGCAACAAAAGAACAAGGAGGAGATTTAGGATATTTCCAACCAAGTGATATGGTAGATGAATTTTCCGAAGCTGTTCGCAACCTAAAAAAAGGAAAATATACTAAAGAACCAGTAAAAACAAAATATGGATATCATATAATTCTAAAAGTAGATGAAAAAGATAAAGTAGAATTAGAAGAGATAGAATCTGAAATAAAAGAAAAATTAACAGCACAAAAATTAGAAGAAGATAATGCTGTTTATTATGAATCATTAGTAAAATATCGCGAAGAGAAAAAAATAACTTGGAAAGATGATAGTTTAAAAAAGCAATATAATGAATATATGGATAAATTAATTGAAAACTCAAAATCATCTTCATAAAATAAAAGAGTATAATCTAAAATACTCGAGTCTGTAAATAAATCTGTGTAAATAGGAAATCTTTCCATGATAAAATAGAAAT
>CAZIFN010000018.1:0-19526 GCA_964538205.1 uncultured Mycoplasma sp. | reverse complement strand
GGATAACACATTTTCACTTTTTCTATTGTTCACTAAATTTCACCGGAACTCAAACAATTCATTTGCTATTTATTTACTATATATACATTATTCCAGCAAGATGCCCAACTTTCAGTAGAACCATCGTCTACACCAATGGCTACAATACTCATAATTAATGAAACTAATTGTGGTACTAAAAATATTACAACTGCATAAATAACTCTTTTTATTAGTCTTGATTGAGCGCCTTTTACCTCTTTTTCATCACTTGCAATGACAGCTTTTCCTAAATCAAATACACCAAATAATAGTAAAGCAATTGGAATTAGAATACATATGTATTTTAAAATACCTTTCTTAACTATTTTTATTACTGGTTCAAGGCCTTCGCAAGCTCCACCAACAGTACCTACGTTTGAATTCATAATACCTCTCCTTTGCTACAAATATCATAACTTATATATGTCAATTTGTCAATTTTTTATCTTCTAAATAATCCAAATACTTTACCAGAGTTATTACCATTAGCCGTTGTTTGTGCTATTAATCCAACTCTTGCTAAAAAGTCATTAATAGCACCATTCCTTTTTCTTTCATCTAAAGGAGGCATATTATAAGATACTTTTATACCAGATTCCATTTCAAAATCTGAAATATCTTTATTTAATAATAAACTCTTGTTTAGAATTACCTTTTTATTCTTTACTCTATTGAAAGCACTAGGTTCTCTTCTAATTAACTTATTTAATTTAATTATACTTGGCTCTATTAAGTAAAATACTTCATGACAAACGTCATCTTTAGGATAAGTATTTAAATCTATTAAGATTACTGGAGATTGACTATTGCTAGCAATAATGTTTTTTAATTCATCTTTAGTTGTTGCTATCATGTTTTTTTCATTATAGAACACGAAGTCATGTTTATCTACTTCAACCGCTAAAACTGTTGTATTTAGTACAGCTTCTAATTCTTTTTTCAACATATAGATTAATGTTGTAGAACCAGCATTGTCTGTTATACTTCTAAAGCCTAAAATTACAGAGCTTTTATTTTCTTCCATTGGCGTTTGAGCTACTTGTAGACTCTGTCCAGCCATTTGTTGAATATGTTCTACATCTTTATATGTATTTGACTTTTGAAGTAAATATTTTATACCATCTATATTGGTAGTAAAATTATATAGTCCATATGTAATTATTTTAGATAAAAAATTAGCAGTACATAATTTAGAATTTTCTGGTATATATAATACTATTTTATCTGAATCTAATCCTTGGGATATAATTTGATAATTATCAGGATTTTCGTAACCCTTTATAGCAGTAACATCTAAAACCATTTTATTAAAGAAAAAGTTTTTAAACATTTCTACTATTTCTCTTGCTTCGTAACTGCCCGCTATTGTTTTAATTACATCAATATCTAATGCCGATAATGACTGTTGTTGTTCGTTTGCTATTATGACGTTCATTTTTTAACTTCCTTAACTTGATTCTAGTTTCGATTTTATAAATGTTTTAGTTGAACCAGATACTTGAAACAGCTTTAAATTTGGCATTATATTATTTATTATTGGAATATCAATAACAATAGCAGTTGTTACTTTATAGTAAACTTTTTGCTTACCATTTATATTTGAAACTTCAACCTCTTCGATGCAATATCCATAACTAGAGTTACAATACGTCTTAGGATTACTTGAACTAAGTGAAATCCTAAAATTTTTGTACCCTAGTTCATTTAGATAAGTACTTATTTTTGTATTACATTCATAACTATCATTGTCACAATGTCCTTCGTATTGTTCTATTAAGGTGATTATTTTATTTTTTGCACGAAAAGCTTTTGTATAGTTGACATTGAATGCTAAATATCCTGATACTAGTACCAAGAATACAACTATAATTACCATATTCATAAGTCCGCCAAAGGCATCACGCATTTATTAATCACCTCTTTTTATTTTATATTAATTATTATCTTTGTAATACAATCATACCAGAGTTTGGATCATTACTTGAAATATTTCCCCATTGACTATTTAAAGAGCTTTTTATATTTGGCCACATAATCCAGAAAAAACCGATAACTGCTGCGATTGCTATTAATGTGATTACTGTTAAGTTTAATTCTCCTGTTGCTGCTTTCATTAGTACATCTCTCCTTTCTATTATTACAAAATTATTGTATCAAAATAATTGTATTTTATCAATATTTTTTTACATACTAAACATCATCATCATTGAAATTAAGATAATTAACATGACACCAATACCGGTTACAACTAGCATAACCATGGTTTGGCTTTCCATATGTCCAAGACGTTCTTTATATTTTGTCTCACGTGCTTTATTTTGAAGATTGGATACTGTTTTAGAAAACATCATTAATCTTTCTTGTTTTCTTTCTTGTGAACCAAGACCTAATCTATATAATAAACGCATCATACGCATAGAATCACGTACTGGATAAGTATTAGCAAAATCCATATATGGATCTATACTAGCATCACCAGCATTTATTTTATCTATTAATTCTCTTAATCCTGGTTTAAATATTTCAGGTGCATCGTCTATTGACTTACCTAGAGCAACTGGTACTGTATAGTGTTGAATTAAGATTTCTAAACTTTTTAAATAATATGGTAACATTATGTCAATTTCATGTAAATGTGTTTTATAAAAACTTTTTAGTTGCATATATGGTATTTTAAACATTACAACAGCAACTACTATTGATAATACTAAATTAAGAAAAAATTGTGAGTTAAATAATGAACCAGATGATCCTCCTGTTGCTGTTACTGCTAAAACAACTAGGAAGGCTACTATGGCATATGTACATCTTTTCATATATAACTGATCTACATCAACTTCTTCTCCATATTTTGCATAAACTAAAAATGTATAATCTTCTTCTCTAAATGCTTGTAAATATTTTTCATTATCAATCATGAATTTCTTTTTATCTATAGTACCATTATAAATAAAAATTCCAATTATGATTGCTCCTACTATTAACGCTTCCATTATTCAGCACCTACATTCTCATTATAATATCTTTCTCCTTTTAGTAAGAAATAGGTATTTATAATTAATACTCCATGCAATAGAGCACTTACATACCATCTTTCTAAAAGAATTAAATATGTTTCTCTACCTAATAGGTATTGAACAAGCATACACATAAGATAAAGCATTATACCAAACTGTAAGAATGATTTATGAAAGGTTGCTCTTTCAATTCTATCACGATATACACTTTCTACTAACATATCTATATCTAATTGCATATTATCTAGTGAATCAGCTGAGTTTCTAGCACCTTCTTTTGTTATTTGTAGGAATAGCTGATGCATATTTTTTACAATATAGTATGGATAAGTTCTACTCATATAATCAATTGCTTCATCAATGGTACCATTTTTATAGGATAATTCTATCATATAGTCAACATCACTTTTTACAGGATCTTCTAAGATACCTGAGTTTCTTACTCCTTCTAAAGCTTTTACGAAACTTTGTGTTGTTGCAAATTCCATAATTACATTTGATGTATAGGTTTGAATTTGTTCAAAAATAAATTCACTGTATACTCTTTTACATCTTAAATAAGAAAGATAAGGTACAAAAGCTGCTGCTACAACCATGTAGCCAAGTGATATGAGTAAACTATAAAAGTATAAATATGATACTACTCCTGCAAATACTGATATACCAACGACTTGAACAAGATACTGTCTTGCAGTATATTCCTGCCCTAACTGCTTTGTTTTTTCTCTTACTACTTTATAAGAATATGGAGCAAATCTATCGTACATTTGCTGTACTTGTACAGTAATATATTTTCCAATATTCTGTCCTTTATAGTTTCTATAAGCAACAACAGCTAAGGCAATAACTATAATAATTATTAATTCTTCAATATACATATTTATTACTCCCTTTTCATTTTATTATTATTGAACTCCTGGATTTGTATCTAACACAGGTAATGTTGCAGTTGCTGCTGGTTGAACACTTGGTATAACAGGTGCTGGCATTTGTTGCTGCATTCCAGGTTGCTCAGGTAATGTTGCTGGTGCTGACTCTGGAACTGGTAATACTACTGTTTGTTGTTGTGGAATTACTTGCTCTGGTGCAACAGGTAACGGATTTGGTATAACTGGTTGAGCCATAGCTTGTTGTATATCAGGTACTACAGGTGCTTGTACTGGAACATCTACAGGTTCTACTGTTTGAGTAGCCGGTACAATTGGAACGCTAGGTGCTAATGGTTGAGTAGCACTTGGTACTGTTGTCATTAGTTGTTGATTTGGAAGTTCTGGTGTTGGACTAGCTACTTCTTGTGCACTTTGTTCTTGTGCAACTGTCTGTTCTTGTAAAGGTACATTTGTACCTGGTATTGACTGTAATGGTATAATCTGTTCTACACTTGTACCTTGTTCAACAGTTCCTGGTATTACTTGTTGTTCTGTAGGTACTACTGGTGTTTCTTCTACTACATTAGTACTAGTTTCTAATCCAGTTTGACTTTCATCTACAGGAGTTGTTGCTTCAACTGGTAAATTTTCTTCTAAGTCATTATCAAATGGATTATCATCTGACATATGTTCTGTAATAGAGGCAATATCAATATTTTGATTTTCTAGATATTCTATTAAATGATTACTAGGTTTTCTTAACATTGCTTCTTTACCAAAGACTTTTTGATATATTGTTCTACTTTGAGGTTGATTATTTTCATCAACATAGAACTCTGTTACTTCATCTACTTCACGATGAAATTTACCTTTTTCTTTATTATAATATGCTCTTATGTGAACACCAAGTTGAATATATCTATATATTGTTGAAAGAAACTGATTAACATCTAGATCTGTTTCCATCAAACTATATAAACGATATGGTATTGCTGATGCTTTATCAGCATGTATTGTTGATAATATGTTATGACCTGATGAAATAGAGTTACGTACAGCAGTAACTGCTTCTGCACTACGTACTTCTGATAGTAGAATCCATTTTGGATTCTGACGCATACAGGTAACTAATACATCAGTATAACTAGCAACGTTATTTGTTTTCATTGAAACAATATCACGTTGAGGAAATATTTTATCTAAGTGCAATTCCAAAGTATCTTCTATTGTAATTATCTTTTCATTTGTTTTTGTATGACTAGCTAAGTATTTTACAAATTCTGTTTTACCTGAACCAGTTTCTCCAGATACTATTATATTACAATGCCCTTCTACACATTTTATTAAAATATCGTGAATGTCTTGTGTGAAATAATCATCTTTTAATAATTTTTCTTTTTCTAGACGTATTTTTGCTGGTGTTTTACGTATAACCATGGCTATACCATTGGTTGCTATTGAAGGATGTACAAAGTTTAGACGTAATTCACTTGATTCTGCATCTAGGAAAGGCTTTGCATTATTAAATGTAGTTCCCATGACATTTGAACATTGAAATGCAAGTTTTTCTACAAACTCTGGAGTTGCTCCTGTTACTTCTACTCTGATAGAGCCTTGTGTTAGAGAACGAATCCATATCTGACCATTGTTATCATAAGATATATCAGTAATATCATCATCATCTAATAGGGATTTTAAAGGCCCAAAGTCTAATTTATCAAAAATATTTTCGTTCATCTAACCAACCTCTTTCATTTTTTTATTCTTTTAACTTTCTGTCCATACTGTAACTCTATTGATCCAATTCTTTAAATCTTCGCTTGTAATTGAAATATCACCAGGTTTATCTTCTAAGCTTTCATTTGTTGGAACTGGAATTAAAGTTGTATCATAACTTCTTAAATATTCTGCCTTTTTTAGTAATATGTAATATTCTTCTGGTACTGCAAATACAATCATTGCTGGTGTTCTTTGTTCATCTAGATTAGCAAATACAGCTTGACCAGAAGAATCTTTTACAGCAAGAACTTTTACGTTTTCTATTAACTTTCCTAACATTATTTTATCTGCATCTGTTGTTACTTCTCCATCTACTACTTTATTTACTGCTTTTAAGTAAATATCAATATAGTTTTCTGGATATATTGAGTTACCATATGTTGTTTCTGTAGTAACAGCCATGTTATATAAAACATAACCTTTTGGATATTTCAAGATAATACTTGCTGGTAATTGTGCTTCTTCTACAACAGCAGTTGAATAGAATAAGCTTCCTTCAGGAATGATACTATCAGGACGTGAGTACTTATCAATTATTTGATTTTGTTGAGTAAGTACATTCCCTTTTAGCATTGAAGGTGGAACTTGAATTGTTCCAACCATATCTTCTGTTATTTGCGTTCCACCTTTTATTGTTTCTTTAGCATATGGAACAGTTATTGGATTAACAGCACTTTTTACACGCATGTTATAGCCAATGTATAATACTAAAACTGCTAGTACAACACCAATTACAGTTACAGTATTTTTATTTTGCATAAATTTCTTTATTCCATTTGTAACATTACCCATTTTATTTCTCCTTCTTTATTTATTATCATCGGTTTTAGTATTGCTTGATTTTGTAGTATAAGTATTACCATCTATTGTTATTGGAAGTCCTAGTTCATTATTTGGATCTTTATAAGATTCTTCAAGATATAAATCTTCTTTTAAATCTGATTCAACAATTCCATTCCAAGTAGTTTCCATGATTGCGTTTTCGCCATCAAAACTAAGTACTGTTGATGAATTAACTTTTACACTTACCTTTGGTGGAACTTCGTTTAAGTCATAAAAACCGATTTTATAATTTCTTGTATTATCAATACTATCAGCAAAACGTCTTAAAAAGTTTTCTACAAATTTCTCTTTATCCATTCTTATGGCACCTGTACTACTATAATATACTAAATCGATAGAATCTTCTATAGCTGCTTCAGCAGTTTCTTTTACTAAATAATAGTCCAATTCACTACCTGTTGAATAATTTGAAATAACATTTATTAGTAGTAAGCCCATGAGAGCTAAAATAATTATTCCAACTGTTAACATGCCTTTATTCATATATTAACCTCCTAACTTGACTAGTCATTATTTTTACCAGGAATTCCGTTGTTAATAGCATATTTAGAAATTAGTGAACTTTTATATACAGATGGACCTATACTACTTTCTTTATATTCACCATTAAAATCTGCATATGATTCAAGTGTGGCTGTATCCGCTCTAATTGCATTTATGGTTGTTCTGTCAAGAATGAATTCATAGTCAAGTTCTTCATCATTGCTATATATACTGTCACCTTTAGTTTGAATATCTATTATTAATTTTTCCGGGTCGACAGTGTAAACTGAATTTTTGTCGTTATATGCTGCAGAAGTCCAATTAAATCCGATTTTTCTTGTTGTTCCTTCTGTAGAAGGGAACAAGTTAGAATTATCTACTGTACGTACTGTATAATATGGAGGATCACCAATAATTTTATCAGTAGTTTTTGCTTCCCATAATGAATAAAAGCAATTGACATCTATGTTCCAACCAAAATGACCAAAGTCACTTAATGTTGCAATAATATTATAATCTTCTACTTTAGATTTTAATTCTGCATCCGTAGCGTTTTCTTTCTCTTTTTCTAACTTTGTATTTCCATATTCATCTGTACCTTCTTTAACAGTAGTTCTTTTCCCTGTGAAGCCGTAGTAGAACCAGCCGACATTTACATTAGCAAAGTTATAATTAGGACAGAATTTATCCTCTTCCATCTTCCATGTATCATCAGTTATTGGTTTATAACTAATTTCACCAGTTTTCATATTCTTCCAAGTTCCTGGGAAACTCCATTCTGTCATATACCAATTTGTGCTTTGTAATTCTCCATAGCAACCATCTCTATCTGTTATTATATCTATAGTTCCAGTATTAGCATTTGAACCAGGATTAACAATAAAACTATTTGATCCATTAGTTTTCTTAAGCGTTGATGTATATATTTGCTTAGTTGTTGTTGTTTGCTCTTTTGTTTTATAATTAACTGATATTGTAAATTCTGCTGTTTCTGTCTTACATGTTGCTGCTGCTTGACATGTACCAACGAAATTATTGTATCGACTTAGTTTATCTGAATATTCAGAACTTGAATTTTCAAAATTTAAATTATCAGTAGTTTTACAGCCTGTATATTTACAACTTCTTGCACACCAGGTCCATTTTGATACCGTGCCTCCTGTTGTTTGGTCACAATGGTAATTACTAATTTTTCCACCATCATATTCTATATCATGCATATTTTGACATCTTGAGCCATAATCATATGCAAATCCTGTACCTTCATCAGGAATATATAAGCCATATTTTTGTGCAGTATTTCTCCATTTGCCACAACTAACACCCTCAAGACTGCTTAAGTTGTTACATATATTATAGTCTCTGTTAAGAGTTTTTCCTGCCTCTTCGTTTGTTGAAAAATAATATCTAGCATATTTAGTTAAATAAAGGGTACCTTCTTTCCAACCTGAATCCCAATAATAACTTCCTGGTTGCCAAACAATTTTTTCATCTTTTATATAATAATATCCAAAAACTGATGCACCATATTTTGAAGATCCTGTTCTAATAAATTCTGCTAAGCCAGATACAGTATAATCAGAATATGTAGTATCTCCGTCTACTATTATATTATCTCCAACTATTTTAGCTCCTACGCTTTTGTAACCGTTAACTGCTTCTCCAAGAATTCTCAATAGATAAAAATATTTTTCATCATCATAAGGTACATCAGTAGTAGGCTTTTGAATTACAATATTAGACATAGGTACTTGAAGATTAGTTTTTGTACTTATTAAATTAGAAACATTATTTTTCTTATTTTCATAACTTAATTTTGTATTTGATACAGTAGAATATTCTTGACTGTAACATTTATCAATACATTCCTGTGTATATTTACCATTATCACATGCTTTTACACAGTTATCAAAATCATCATTTGGTCCTGCTGAAGTAAAAGATTCACCATTAGTTATACAGCTTGGAGTTGGATTACATATATAATCATTTGTATCAGGTGGTGTAGCGTTTGTTTTTGAAGTACAATTTACTGTACTAGTTGCTTTTACTTTATATTCAAAACATAGTCCCGCCTTTGTAGCAACTGGAGGACCATATTCAACCGTTATTGTTTCCTCACATATTTTTTCACAAGTCCACCCGTAATTATAGCTATCAGTTGTTTTTTCACTTTTTATAGCGTAATAAGTGTTTGAATTTAAATACTGATATTCTCCAGAATTACTAGTTGGCGTATATGTATCTGGAAAAATTGCAGAACAAGTTCTACTTTCTTTTGTTTCTCCATTTTCATTCGTACCAGCATTGGCATTTGTTAACACCTTTTGAAAATTTTCATACTTAGTTCCATCTTTATCATCAGATAAATTATATGTAATTACATTAGTATTTGATGGTCCTTTAAGACTATTGCTGGTGCTATTATTTTCTCTCTTTTTTTCATTTATTGCTGCTGCAATACCTCTAGCAACTGTTTCTGTATCATAATTAACTTGTACTGTTCCTTGATAACAATACTTATAATATGTAGAGCTTGCATAAGTTTTAAAATCACTCTCAGAGACATTATTGGCTTCTAGCATAGATATTAATTCAGGTTTATCAGATGGCCATACATTTTCTCTATAATACTTGCATATACCATCATAATTGGTATTTGTTGTCCCTTGTGTTTGATCTTTTCCAGCAATCTCTGCAGTACTTTCGGTTGAGCATTTAACATTTCCATTTGTATATACTACATTTATCTCAACATTTTGTGCAACATCACTGTTATAACCGAATACAATAGCATTATTCTTTGGTGCTACTGTTTCATCAAGCTCTGGCCATTCTTGCACTGCACCAATATCATTTAATCGAATATTATCTATACTATAACGATTTACACGTGCAAAATATTTACTATTTTCGCCATCTTTAATGGTTATTTTTATGCATGAAGAATAATTATGGCCATTAATTTTACAATCATCACCTGCGGCAAGTTCTATATCTACCACATGATCTGCACATTGATTATACGTTGCTTGTGTATTATTTTTAGTAACATCTAAGTTTTCTACTTCTACGGCTGCTGATTCTCTATTTGAGAATATAAAGAAACTAAGCAAACATAGTAATAACATTCCCTCTATTATTCTTCTATATTTCTTCTTCATGGGTTTCGCCACCTTCCATTATTTCTTTAATAGCTTTATAATTTTCATTTTCTTTGACTGAGTAGTTTCTTGCCTTTTCATCTTTTCTTAACATTCTTGCATCTATTTTATAGGTATATGCTGTTGTTGAACCATAAAATCTTGTACAAGTTGCTAATGTTATAATTTTATCATTTTCATCTACTTCAATATCAAAGTCATAAAAACTATCTTCTAGTGAATTATCTATATATGTTTTTAACTTTTCTTTGCTATAGTTATAAGTATTACGCATTAGTCTATCTGATTTTACTATTGATACTGAAAATATTTTATATAGATAATCTTCTCCAGCTATTGTATATTGAATATATTTATTTTCTTTAATAAAGTCTAAATACATAAATGATGGTAATTGTTCAAATCTAGTATTATTTTCATCTGTAATCAAAGGATTTGAAGAAACATTTCGAATATTATGTCCAAGAATATATACATAATTTGTTATATCCTCTACATTATTTACTGTCCAAGCAAAATCATCCAGTTTAGTCTGTATTTCAAGTTGACTTGCAGGATATATAACTGGGTAATCAATATTAGTTCCTTGTACCCTTATCCATCCTACTGTTGTATCTTGACTTTCACTGGCATATTCCTCAACTCTTTCAGCTCTTTCTTCTACTTTATAAAACGGTTTAAAACTTGATATAAGTTTTACTAGACCAGAAATTAGTAAAATTCCTATTAGAATTAACAAAAGTGTTGTTATCACAGTTGTGTATATTAATCTTTTGTTTTTTCTTTTTTTCTTCATACTATCCCTACTTTGCTATTTTATATGGTTCATCACTTGTTCCTTTTCCTGATACAATTTTACAGTTTTTGTTTAAGTATCCTACAACTCTTACTCCTGCTTTATTCGTATCAGTTATTCCATCATAATATACTACACCAATGTCTGATACCATATATTTTAATCCTTCCGTTTGAGAAGAATTCATTAGCCAGTAATTTGTTAAAGCACCTGAAGTACTTGCAGTATATAAGTCATACATATTTGGAGCGTGAAATTTAACTTTATATTTTTTTGTTTTTGTCTCTTCTTTATATTTAGATATTGTTTTATATATTGGTACTTCTATTTCTGTTTTTACAAAGTATTTTTCATCTATTGCGTCTGAAGTTTTTTGATTTATTTGATAACCTATATTTCCTTTTTGAGTTGGATTATATATTTTATTTTTAATACTATAGTCATAACTAATTCTATCTTGATTATTTATGGAAATATTACCATCTGATATTACTTTAATTACTCCATTAGACTCTGTTTCAACTATTCTCCATAATCTATTTGAATATAATACATATTCTCCAGAATATCTAGTGTTTAGTTTTTCATCTGCTTTTCCTAAATCTATATCATCTATTTGATATGGATTATCTTTTGTACCTGTACCAGAGGTAATTAATATATCTCCTTTTATAGTAACTACTGGTCTTATACCGAAGTTATAATCTTTTGAAAAATTCTCATAATTTGAATCACTCAAATTAAATCCTGTTCTCGTTGCCCAACTTTCTTTATCTGTCTTCTTATTTGCTAGCCAAACTATTGTACTTGGATATAAATAACTTTCTCCATATTCATTTAAACTTTTATTTATATCTTCTATTGATAAGATATATACTTGTTTTTCTTTTGTATATGATGAACACTTTTTAACTGTTGTATCTGTTACTTTATCATTACAATATTTAGTCTTTACAATATATTCTTTTGAACTATCTGCTAAATGATCATAATAATATTCTAACCAAGAATCTAATCCTGAATAATTAACATTTGATATATCTTCTGCTGCTACTATTTTTACTAGTCCATCTTCTACACTAACAATTCTAAAGTTATTACCAGAGAATCTTATATAATTATTTTCTACTGTACCAGTATATATTCCTGTATCATTAGTATCTTTTTTTATTGTATGTTCTAATTCTTGTACTACTTTAACTGTTCTTACTTTTTCTGTTATATTTTTAAAACTATCTATAGCTGTATAAGTAACTTCATATGTTCCTACTTTAGAAGTATCTACTTTACTAGAATCTATTTCTACTTCTTTTACATCCATTTTTCCATCTGTATTATCTACTACTTTTTTAACACCTAATTCTTCATATTTTTCATCTTTATTGATAATTATTTCATCATCACCATTTAATGTTATTTTAGGTCCTGTATGATCAGTAGATGATTTTAATACTCCACACTCTAAATAAGCATAGTATTTATATCCTGAATCAGTATGTTTTACTTTTACCCAGCTATTAGTTATTGAACATAGTGTTTTACTAAATGGAATATAATAATCTCTATCAACATATTGTTCATTAGCTAATGTCTGTAATGTTACTGTACTTATTCTAGTACCTGTAGGTAATTTATCTACATTATATTCAAAATATCTTTTAGCAGCATTTAACATATCTTTTTCATCATTTTTAAATGTTATATATGGTGATAAAACTAAAAACCAAACAAATAGTCCAACAATAACTACAGTAATTGCTAATTTTATATATCTCTTATATTTTGTTTTATTTTTCATAATTTATCTCCTTATTTTAATTTATATATATATTTATTATTACGAGCTACTATTACTAGATCTATTTCTTTAGCATTTACTATTTCTTCTGGAACTTTTAGATAAACATATTTTCCATAATATTTTTCAGTATTAAGAGCATTTGTAATTTTATACCCTTTTTTAGTATTACTATTATCTATATAACTAATTTTACCATAACTAGATAAAAAGTCAATCATATCTTTACCTGTAAAGTCATTAGAAGCAAAATCTAATTTTAAGATTTTCATTCCTTCACTAGCGTTTTGTTCTTTACTTATAATAGAGCATGAATTGTTACTACAATTTTGCATGTTATATGTTGCTGTTTCTACTATTTCCATATTATCAAAAATAATTTCTTTTTCTTCTTCTGGCATATTTATTGTTAAAACATCCCCTATATTAACTGTATCATTTTCATTTATTTTTGATAAATCATTTAATTTTAATTTAATTTTTCTTAGATGTGTTTCATTACCATTTAATTCTTGATAATAAAGAACAAATCTTTTTAATGACTCTTCTTTTGATACTTTATATATTAGTAAAAGTTCTGCTTCTTTACCAGTTTCTAAAGTTAATTCTGATACTGTTCTTCCTAAGTCAGCAAAATATGTTTCATAGGTTTTATTTGTTGGTGAATAATTAGACGATTTATTCATGATATGAAAACGATTTAGGTTAACTGTTCTTTTTACTGAATTATTTTTTATTGTTAAATCTAGTATTACAAAACTACTATCGTTTGATATTTTACTACCTTTATAATCTTTATCACTATAATAACTATTATTAATTTTAATAGTATAACCATTGGTATTAATAATATCTCCTTGTTTATATGATTTATTAACAACAAATATAAAGTTATAACTTTTATAACCTAGTATAACTATTAATACTACACTTACTATTTTAACTAGCATTTTATGTTCTTTTACAAAATAACCTATATTTCTTTTTAATTTTCTATATGTTCTTTTAATACTATTTTTATCTATATTAATATTAACTTCAAATTCTTCTCTATCTGCTTCTGCTAATTCTAAATATTCTTTATCTGACTTGAAATCAAATTTATTTATATCTATACCAAAGATTCTAATTATTAAAAGGATAAAGTTAGCGTACTGTGGTAATGTTAAAAGAACTAAAATATCTCTTACTGCTCTCATTGTTGTTGTTTCTGTACTTCCGGTATAACTACTAAAGAAGCTTGTTACAAAGAAAAAGAGAACAAGTAATGCAGCATATTCTATTACTGGGAGTAGATATATTTTACAAGGTTTATTTTTATGTTTTAGTAAAATCATAATTGCTAGACTTGCTGCTACTAAAAGTATTAAGGATAAACTTGGAAAAAATCCAGTATAATTAGTTACTGGTTCGTTATATGAATCATAACTAAAAAATTCTAAGAATTCGTTTATAAATGAACTTAGATTTATTGTTTTATAATATATATATGCTGATAATAAAAGCATAAATATATGTATTTTTTTAAAGTTTTTAATTAAGAATGCATATGGTTTTCTAATAATCATTGTACCAGCTCCTATTATTCTATTCTTTTTTAGTATACAATACTTTGAGGTAAAGGTCAAAATAAAATGCACTTGAATTAAAACAAAAAAAATAGCCAGAATGACTATTAATTTATTTCTATTATTTCTATTTCATAAGATCCATTTGGACTTTCTACTGTTACTATATCGCCAACTTTATGTTCAAATAAGGCTTTTGCTATAGGACTTTCATTAGAAATTTTACTTTCAAAAGGATCTGCTTCTTGACTACCAACGATTTTATATTCATCTTCTTCATCGTCATCAACATATTTTATAGTTACTGTATTACCAATACCTACTTTATCTTTTGATACTTCACTAATAATTGAAACATTCTCTAGCATTTTTTCTAATTGCTTTATTCTTCCTTCAATTTGAGCTTGTTCATTACGAGCAGCATCATATTCAGCATTTTCTGATAAGTCTCCTAATGATCTAGCTTCTTTTATAGCTTGAATATTTTCAGGTCTTTTTACATTTATTAAATTATCTAATTCATTTTTTAATTCATCTAAACCTTCCTGGGTTAAATATACTGTTTTTTTATTTCCCATGTTATCACCTCATTAAATGTTTAATATGAGTCTATATTTTATACTAGACTCAACTTGCGATAGTATAGCACACTTTTTTTATTTTAGCAATATGCTATTTTTTTATTGGTGTCAATTGATAAGTTTTTTCTCTTTCAATATTTTTACTAATTTTTTCTAAATCTTTTGTTGTATACATGTCTGAAAATAAAGCGTTAAATGGATCTTCATAATTTTCAGCAAGTCTTACAATACTTGATTTAACTCCTGCTAAGGCATGTGGATATTGATCAAGATTATCTAAATCTTCTTGCATTTCATCACGTAACATAAATTTTTTAATTTCTTTTACTTTTTTTCTATTTTTAATACTTTGTGAAAGTAACCCTACTAATTCTACTCCAACTACTGCTCCTGTTGCTATAGCAAGTTGTTCTGGATTAGTTATATCTGTTGCCTGAGTTAACATTAAATATGTGCTTGCTGCAGGTATTGCTACTGCACCTACATCATACATAATTTCTCTTCTTCTGAATTTTGGTAAGTTTCCTAAAACACTATCTTTTTGTGCTTCCATAGCATCTTTAAGTATTTCTATATTTTCATCTGTCTTTTCATAATCAGAGAAAACTGTACCATCAGCAAACTTTATAGCTAATGAATCTCCACAGTCTATTACTTCTACAATATACTTTTCTTTTTCTTTTTTCTTTATAGTTAAATCTTTCATTATTTATCACCTATACTCCCTTTCAAAGTAGGCATATTATAGCACAAATGTCTTTATTTTGCAAGGAAAAGTCTTACTTTTTAATTTCTTCTTTAAATAATTCATCTGTCATACCAGCGATAAAATCTATTACTTTTCTTTCATCTTTTGTATTAACTAAATATTTTTTACTTTGATTATTTAAAAATATTTTATAAATAATACTATCTATATTTTTATTTTTTATATCTAATAAATACCTGTTGTATATATTATTCATACCTTGTCGATAATATTCTATTTCTTTTTTTGTTAGGCTTTTACTATAGATATTTTGATAGTTAAATTTTTTTAAATCCATTAAAGCTTTATATACTTTTTCACTCATTGTGATATATGGTTTATTAATACTATTATCAATTATATCTGTTACTATAGTATTAATGATATCTCTATTATCATTTCCTAAGATATCGGTTATTGTTTTAGGCAAATCTTCTCTTTTAAATAGTCCTAAGTTAATAGCATCTTCTATATCTCTACCAATGTATCCTACTATATCACTAATCCGTACTACACATCCTTCTATTGTCATAGGATGTGCTTTTGATGCTGTTTTTAGGTCTTTATAGGCTAAGTTATATTGTTCTAAAAACTTTTCTTTTGTTTTCCTTGGATCAGATTCATATTTATTAGATAGTATTTCTCCATTATGACACATTATTCCATCTAATACTTGAACTGTTAAGTTTAGTCCTGAGCCAGTATTTTCTACATACATATAATGTCTAACACTTTGAATATTATGTGCAAAATATTCATTTAGTTCACGTAGTGATATTTCATTTAGAATTGCTTCTCCAGTATGACCTAGCGGAGTATGACCAATGTCGTGCCCTAAGGCTATTGCTTCTATTAAATCTGTATTTAGTCCTAATGCTCTTCCTATTGTTCTTGCTATTTTACTAACTAATTGAACATGAGTCATTCTTTTAGAAATATGATCGTTATGTTTATATGAATAAACTTGTGTCTTATCTAAATATCTTGTATAACTTAAGGCATGAATAATACGATCTATATCTCTAAAAAAAGGCGTTCTAATATCATCATCTTTTATTTCTTCAAAACGAATTGCTTCTTTACTTTTTGTAGCATGTTTTGAATAAATGTTTTCTTGATTTAAGAAGTTTTCTTTAATTAATTCTATATTTTTCACTTTATCACCAGATTACTTGATTTTTATTTTTACCTTTTGATTTTACTTTTTTACGTGTTTCTTCATGTCTTTTTATTTCTTGTACAACTTTATTAAATTCACTATTTTGATAGTTATCAACATATTCTTCTATATCTTGTTTTGTTGCTAGATTTTCTTTTTTTAAATAGATTCTTCTTGTAAATAAGTAGTATCCTGTTCTTTCTATATCATCACAAACAATATCATACATAATTGATTCTAAGGGTGTTCCCGATATAGTATGTAAATCTATTTCTAATCCTGATACTATTTCTCTAACTCCTAAGAATGACTTTTCAACTATAATGTCATCTACTTTAGTTGTTTTTCTATCTCTAGATTGAAATAGTTCTACTTTATATAATTTTCCTTGTTTCATATTTTATCAATCCTTTCTTGTTATTAATCTAATCATTGAATACACTGGTAATTTATGCTCAAACTTTAATTTTAATACTTCTTCTGGATGCCTTGCTACTTCTAATTCGTTCATTTGTTCATCATATATTTTAGTTATTGTATACGGATATACTTTCCCGTCTGGTGTAAATATTTCTACTTGATCACCTGGCTTAAAGTAATTTCTTTCTACTAGGACTATACAATTATTTTTTTCATCATAATCTGTTATTAATCCTAAATAATCTTGATTTGATAGTTCTTGTCTTCCTGAATAATATTGATCTTTATAATCTGCTTCTTTTAGGAAGAAATGAGTAGAAACTTCTCTATTAGCTACTCTACTTAGTCGATATTCTAAATTTTTCATAATATCTTTAGTAAGTGTATTTTTATAGTATCTATCAATTATTTCACGATAAGTTCCTATTACTGTTGCTAGATAATATAATGATCTCATTCTGCCTTCTACTTTTAGGCTTGTTACTCCTATTTCAATAAGGTCTTTTATATACTCTGCCATATTTAAATCTTTAGTAGCCATAGTGAAGTCTTTTTCTTCATTTGTAGAAAATGCAAAACGACATACTTGAGCACAGCCTCCTCTATTAGCATCTCTATTTGTTACATAATTTGATAAAGCACATCTTCCCGAAAAACAAGTACACATTGCTCCATGTATAAATACTTCTATATCTACTTTGGTTTTATCAATTATTTCTTTTATTTCTTTTTTACTAAGTTCTCTTGCTAAAACAACTCGATCTATTCCTTCTGTTTTAAAGTATTCTACTGTTTTATAATTACTTGTTGAATTTTGTGTTGATAGGTGAACTTCTACTTTAGGATAATTTTTCTTAATGTATGAAATAATAAACGGATCACTTACTATAAAAGCATCTATTCCACAGTCAACTACCTTTTTTATATATTCTTCAACACCAGACATATCTTCATTATGAAAAACTATGTTTAATGTTAGATATACTTTTTTATTTAATTTATGAGCAAAATCACAGCCTTCTTTTATTTCTTCTAAAGTAAAATTGGTAGCATTAGCTCGTAAGCTATATTGTTGTCCACCAATGTATACAGCATCAGCACCATATAGTAGTGTAACTTTTAATCTTTCTAAGTCTCCCGCTGGAGATAATAATTCTACTTTAGTCATCTTTTTTCACCCGATAGATTGTCTTTTTAAAGAAGAAATTGGTAAAATCACCTAAATTTTTATATTTATTTATATATTCTTCATCTTGACAATTACCCTTTATATATTTTTGTGTATCATATAACAGTTCTTTAAATAAATCATGTTCTATTCCATATTCTCTTAGTATTATATATGGACAATTATATTCATATAGTTCTTTTATAATTGATGTTGCATTAGTTATTTTATTTAAAAAGAAATTAGTACCTGTCTCATCTTCTAAAACTTGATATTCATCTTTAGTTGTTTTTTCTTTTATTATTAACTTTTTCTTTGCTTCTTTATTTAGGTCTTTGTAATAATTTGTTAATAATTTTCTCTTAGAAAAAGCAACGCTTGGCATACTTATTGTTTCTACCATAGAGGTAATTTTACTTTTTGTAATTATTTCTTTTATTTCTTCTTGTGTTATTTCTTTACTTAAAGCTGCATATTTAACACCTTTTTCATAGTAATAGTCACAAGTCTTGTAATTGTTAACAAAGTATGTTTGATTCCAAATTAGATCTGTTTTTAAGTTATATTCTTTTTTTAGCTTTAGAATTGCTAGATCATAAAAGAAAATACCTGTTATATTTAACTGATCTATTTCTATTAACATTTCTTTTAAAGATTCTATTTCATTATTGAAAAAGTTTTTATTCATATTAATAAATATTTCTTTATCTTTATTTTCTTTTATTATTTCTTTTATTTCTTCTATAGTATATGTTAAGTAACTTTGTGAGGAATAGTTTTTTAATGATAGAATTAATCCATCAGTATATTTATTTAAGTCGTTGTTTTTAGTGCTTGGCTCTATTATAACTTTCATTTTCTCCCTCATTTCTAATGTCCTTTTCGTTTGCTTTTGATTATATCACATTTTGATGATATATGAAACTTTATTAAAAAAGAAAAAGTTATTTTTTTGATTTGTCTGAATTTTTTTTCTAAATGCAACCTCAAAAACAAAATAATGCTTTAAAATATGTATATTCCATAAATGTTGATATATATTATTTATTGTTAGCATATTGTTAGTGTAAAGAGTTTTGGGGGAGAAAGTTAAGAAAGTTGAATTTATAATA
>CAZIFN010000017.1:0-19529 GCA_964538205.1 uncultured Mycoplasma sp. | reverse complement strand
TCTAGAAAAATCTAGGGGTTTGTCTACACTCTGAAAAAATATCCACAAAAACTGTGGATATTTTTTACACTTTTTATTGTAAAAAAAATTAGAATATATTGAAACAAAAAAAGTAAAACTATATAATGAAAATAAAGGAGGATAAGATGATTAAAGTTGCAATTAATGGATTTGGAAGAATCGGTCGTTTAGCATTCCGTTTAATGGAAGAAAATAGTGAATATGAAGTTGTTGCCATTAATGATTTAACTGATGCAGAACAGTTATCATATTTATTAAAATATGATACTAATCATGGTAATTATCGTATCAATGAAATTACATATGAAAAAGACAATATTATAGTTGCTGGAAGAAAAGTAAGAGTTTATGCAGAAAAAGATCCAGCTATGTTACCATGGAAAGACTTAGATATAGATGTTGTATTTGAGTGTACTGGATTATTTACATCAGAAGAAAAAGCAATGGCTCATATTAATGCAGGAGCAAAAAAAGTAATAATATCTGCTCCAGCAAAAGGAAATGTAAAAACCGTGGTTTATAACGTAAATCACGAAATATTAACAGGAGAAGAACAAATAATTAGTGCTGCAAGTTGTACAACAAACTGCTTAGCACCTGTAGTTAATGTAATTGATAAAACTTTTGGTATTGAAAAAGGATACATGACAACAGTTCATGCTTATACTAATGATCAAGCAACACTAGACGTAGCTCATAAAAAAGGAATAAAAGCACGTCGAGGAAGAGCTTGTGCAGCTAATATTGTGCCAGCATCAACAGGAGCAGCTTCTGCCATTGGCAAAGTTTGTCCAAGCCTAGAAGGAAAATTAGCTGGTGTTGCTATGAGAGTCCCAGTAACAACAGGTTCTGTAGTAGATTTAGTACTAGAATTGAAGAAAAATACAACTGCAGAAGAAGTAAATAATGTTCTTAAAAACGAAAGCAATGAAACACTAGAATATACAGATGATCCAATTGTATCAAGTGATGTTATAGGAAGAAGATCGGGAGCAGTAGTAGACGGACTATCTACAAATATATTAGAAGTAGACGGAAAACAATTATTAAAGGTAGTAGCTTGGTATGACAATGAATTAGGATATACAGCACAAATGGTAAGAACAGCAAAATATCTAATGGAAAAATAAAATGTAAACTAAGCGTAAACTTAACGGTTAAAGTTGATTTAATTAAAATTAATTGATAAAATCAAATCATAAGGTAAGGTATTTATTGATACTTCTTCAGAAAGGAGAACAATATGTCAGAAAGTATAAGCTATTCAATTAGTGAAACAGCCATAGATAATACAATTATGAAAATAATTGACTTAAGTGAAGAAATAAATGGACTATTTAATAAAATGGATGACCTAATGGAAAAAACTAATTCTATCTATGAATGTGAAAGCGCTACAATCTTAAAAAGTAAGTACCAAACATTCAGAGAAAATTATCCAGTAGTAATCAGCAATTTATTAAGCTATAGTACAGACATGGTATCCTTAAAGAAAAAGTTCAAATCAAATACTGAAATCTTAGCTGAAAATCTATTAAAAGCCCGCAGTAAATTAGAAAATGTAGCGGAATATAAGGAGGAAAGATAAAATGGATTTTAGTCAGGCAGATCACGGTGTCAGTATTGATGGAATGCGTAAATATGTTGAAGCCCTAAATATCATAGTATTAAAAAACGTTGCCCAAGCAATAAGAGATACTGAAGGAATTAAAAGTGCGGTAGAAAGCGGCTGGGTTGGTGCATCTGCAGAACAATTTTTACGCAATCTTAATAAGGCGAAAGAAGAAGTAATTAAATCTTTAAAAGATTTAAGTACTGCTTTGGAAACTGAATTAGAAGGAATTCAATCACAAATAATTGACATGGATGAAAGATTAGTAGTGGAGGAGTGAAAAAATGGGAAGATTAACAAATGCAGCTTTAAACGAAGTACAGTCAGGTATTGATTTAATTAACAATATTGGTGATGGTTTTACAGCAACATTACATAGTATTGGTGGATTTGTTGGCGGAGTACTTGATACAATATCAGCAGGTGGCGATTTCGTTGGATTAGATTATTCAAAAGAAGAAACAATAAGAAACGCAATAAGAGACTATGTAAAAAACATACAAAAAGAATTAGATGGATTAAACGATGAAGCAGGAATTAGTAATGCTGTAAAAGGACAGGCAGCAAAAGAAACAAAAAAATTCGTAGCAGCCGTTAGTCAAGTTGCTCAAGCTTATGCTAGCTCTCTACTTGTTTATTCTGACAATATGCATAAATATGCTGAAGCATATGCGAAAAACGATACTGACAAATTATCAGAAGATATCAAAGCAGAGACAACAGCTATGGAAAGCAAAGCTGAAGTATATACTGAAAAATATTAATTTATTAAAGTATGGATACTTACGAAATGTATAGAAACCTAAGAAGATATGAATCGATGCGTGACAATGTACGTGCTGCATATAATACTTTATCAAACGCAGATATTCAAGATAATTTAGAAACTGCAATTCTTACATTAAAAACTAATTATGTAGTTGACAATGCTGGATTTTTAGTTGATGATGTTATAAAAGTAAAAAATGAATTATCTGAATGTCTAAAATCTTTAGGAGAAATTGTTGCATCAGCAAATTATAATGTATCAAAGCTTTCTTCTGATTTAAATGAAGCTGAAGCAGGTGGTAACTAATATGGCTAGTATAAAATCAAAAAATGATGACTTAATTATGTATGGTGAAGAAATGCATAAATTAAGTAAAGATTTCTTACTTAAAATAGATAAGTTCTTTAATTTAATTGAAAGTGTTAACCGTACCTCTTGGTTAGGAACATCTGCAAATAAGTATTCTAGCATAGTAAGTCAAGATAGAAAGATATATGAAAACTTTGGTAATGAAATGATGCAGTATGCTAGTTCTGTAAAAAACGCTGGTAAAAGCATTGGAATTGTTATGAAGAAATGGGATGATAAGTAATGTCAAAGATTAATTTACAATATGGAACCATTAGTACCAATTGTATTGATAAAATAGATAGTACTATCAAATCAATTAACAGTGCCCTAGTTTATCTTCAATCGTTTAATATACCCGGAGACTTCTATAGGAGAACTCAGTTAATTAATACAATTTCAAATCTAAAAACGCAATATCAGAAATTAGTAACTATTAAATCCTCAATTGTTAATAGTAACAATGATTATAATACAGTTATTGATAATTTAACTGATGTAGCTAATAAATTACCAGTTGATAGAATAAAGAAAAGGTCATCTATCATATAGAAAAGATGGTTAAAAATTAAAGGATGATTTTATCATCCTTTTTATTTTATACAAGGAGATGGAATATGGATCAAAATAAAAATTATAAAATAAAAAGAAACAGAAAATCTGGAATTGCTATTGGCTTAGCCAGTGTAATAATGTTAGGTTCATTCATAAAATTAGCAATTCCATCAAAAGAAAGTACTGATACTAATCCTTTTAGTGAAAGCTCATATACAATTGCTGTAGAAACTACTGATGAATATAACACATATGATTATAGTTCGGTTTATATACCGATTGCTTTGTCATCAGGAGATGTTAATTCTTTCAATAATTACTTACAAATACAAACGCCAACTTATACTATTGCAAAATACTATTGTATTGATGAAACTTTAGAACATTATCGAAATACAACTGTTAAAAAAGGAAATAATACTGATATATTAAATTCTTCTGGTAAAATAGATGCTAATAAATTATATGATGTTGTAATGAAGAACAATGATAAATATATGGATAATGGTAAAAACTCTATAAATATATTTTATAAAGACTTAGACAGCAAAAACACCCATAAAATTTGTGATTTAATTGCTGAAGTTGTAAATGAAAGTTGTACTGAAGAACAAAGAAAAAATGTAGCAGATACACTATCTGAATTAAAAATATATCAAAGAACTAGTGGTGTTTCTAATGCATATATTTCTAATGAAATTACTTTTGTATATAATCCTAGTATGTCATCATCATATTCCAACATTCAACAAATACGAGACGGGAGTCTAGATAAAGAAGAGGTAATAAATTCTGTATTAGTTCACGAAGTAGAACATTTAATTCAATATTTATCTAATGATAGAAATAATGAAAATGGTATAGAACTTGGATTCTGTAGAATGTATAATGCACCAAGCATGGATAAAAAAGTAACTGTAGACTCATTATATTATAGTTGGCTATTAGAAGGGTCTGCTGAATTAAATATGTCTAAATATCTTAATATGGAACCTGGAACATATGCTAAAAATATATCTTGTATTGATACATTTAACTTAAGCAGAATACTTATAACTGATACAGAAGATGAATATATCGAAAACTTAGCATCAACAACTAATATAGATGAAGTATTTGAAAAATTACATATAACTGATGAACAAGATAAAGTTGAGTTTATGAAACAAATGTATTCAATAGAACTTACTCAAGAAAGTAATGACGATTTTTGGGAATATTATCAGGAAAAAACTAATCAAGATTTAAGTGAGGATGAAATAACTGCACTGAAAATGGATGTAAGAGAAGATGTAATTATAAATCTTTCTCAAATTTATTATGAAAATCTTATAACAGCTGTTGAAGAAGGAACAATAGATGATTTAAATACTTTGTTTTTTATGATGAGAGTCTGGGAAATAGATGCTTATTCTCATTTGGAATACAGTAAAGATTCACTTTCACTAGAACATGCAACTCGCTACTTAAACTGGAATAATGATGTTCAAAACGAAATGTTTAGAGTTGTTGCTAGTAGTAATAATTTAGAAGAAGACCAAGTAAAAGAAATGTATGAAGAATATAATTTATATGTTTATGACGGAGAAAATGCAAGTTTAAATTGCAATCTAGATAATTTTAAAGAAAATCAAAAAGAATTTATATTAGAAAAAGTAACTAGTTATAATACTAATGGTTTTAGTAAAACTAGTGCTATGGTTTCATATTTAAAAGAATCATCTACAACATATCAATAAAAAGACTGCAAAATTTGCAGTCTTTTTATAATAAAATTAGTGAAGTTCCATTTCTAATATCAGTATTATATACTAACAAAGATGGATCATACTTTGTACTAGTAGTTTTATTATATAATGCTGTATATTTACTTCCTACAAAACAACCATTAGTTAAATCTGATACAGTCTTATTTAATAACATGATTATACTACCAATTCTTTTATTTATAGGTAAATATATATCGTATATAGCTTCTATTTCGGGAACAATTATTTCTACTAAAACTTTATTCTTCATTCTATTCTTCTTCCTCCTTAACAGCAACAATACGTTTAAAGGCAATAGCATCACTCTTAGTAATGGCATAAGCAATATCTGGCATTTCAGCGTTTTTAATTTCTGAAGATAAATTACCAGTATTAAATAGTACTTGCATATCAATTCCAGGACCAATCCAAATTCCTTGTTTATGATCTACAATATCATTATACCAAGTTTCTACTTGAAGCATTTTATATGTTGTATAATTATCTGAAATTATTAGATAAGAATTTTGACTATTAATAACGCTATTTGCTAAAGCAGTAATATATTGTTCTGCATTATCTCCTAACTTTTCTCTAATTTTAGATATACCATTAATTTGAATAATAATATTTGTATCGGTTTGATTTTGTACTTCTTGAATAAGTGCTGGAATAATAGCATCAAATCCTTCAACATGACATTGAGAAGAAACTTTGTTAGCATCAAAATCTTTAGAAATATCTAAAACTATGGTCTTAGTATTAGGCATACTATCTAAAAGATGAAGAAGTGAATACATAAAGTCACTACTATCACTAAATTGTGAATAAAGCATTGGAAGTATTTTTGCTTCATTAAAATTAAATTTACATAAATCCTTAGTACTTAGGTTAATACCAAGAGGAACAGAAGTAAGATCTGTTAATTCACTAGAAACATAATCAACAGTAACAACTTTTGGTAATACCTTAACCTTAGGAGCACCGTTTGGATATGCTTCATTTAATTTTATATTAGTTTCTTTAATTAATTCATTAACTTTATTTTCTTCCGTGATATATGCTGTTTGAAATTCATATTTTAAATTATCTATACCAGAGATACCACGACCAGAGAATTTTGCTGGAATTAATCCTTTTGCTGAATTTAATAAAGATCTATAATCACCATCATTAGCCATTTGTAAGCATAACTTATTAGAAAAATACTCAGCAGCTCTACCTCTAAAACTAGCAGCGGCACCAGCAATAATTGTAAAAGTAACACCGTATTTTAAGGAGTCTCTATACAACCCTGTAAGAAGGTCAGCTAATCTACTAACGGTTTCGGAGAAAACTTCATAACCATTTATTACGATATTAATTAATGGTAACTTTTCGCCACTATTTTGACAGTAGTAATTATAACTACCTGCATAATCAACAAATAACTCTTTTCTTCTATCTAATTCTTTATCTACCATAGTTAGGGCATTTATAAGCTTTTCATTATCATCTATTGTACAAACAGCACCAACATGAGGAGTCTTAGTAAAAGCTTTTAATGTTTCTGCTCCATAGTCAATAAGATATAAATTTATCTCATCAGGAGTATGATTAGTTATTATTGAATAAATATATGTGTTTAAGAAGTTCTCTTTTCCTGAATCTGCAAGACCATATAGTAATGTATTATTATTAGTAATATCTAAAGTAAATAGTCCTTGCATTTGTTCAGCTGGATTATCGTATTCACCAATAAGTGCTTCTATTTTATATGGAGTAGGCTGATAATTATATTTTTCCATTAGATTACCTAAGTAAACAAACTCAGGTATTTTATCAAGCCATAGCTTTTTTGATACATAGTTTTCATCTTTAGCAATATTAGTCAAATACTTAACAATATTAGTTAATTGATCACCAATGTTTTTGCTATTATCCACTTTTTTAACAGCCTCACCAACGGTACGAGTAACTTTTCCAACATCATCAATAAATTTAATAGAGTCGTCTACTTTTTTAATAACGGCATCACTAGGAACATATCTAGCACCACCCCAACCAGACTGACCGATATCGAAGTATTCATCATAACCAACCTGAAGATAGAATCGTCCAGTCTCTTTGATACTAGCAGCATCAGGTTTCTTTAATACTTCCATACTATCACTACGATCTTGTACTTTTAAACAAACTCTAAATTTTGTATTTGACCAGATTTGATCATTAACAACACCAGAAGGTTTCTGTGTAGCAAGGATAAGATGGACTCCTAAAGAACGACCAATACGAGCGGTTGAGATAAGTTCGTTCATGAATTCTGGTTGCTGTGATTTTAACTCAGCAAACTCATCTGATATAATAAACAAATGTGATATAGGCTCTTTTAAAACACCTTCACGATAATAATGCTGATACTTATATATGTCAACAGTACTTTCGCCGGTTGCTCCCTTAGCCTCATTAAATATTCTCTGACGCCTTTTAAGCTCACTATTAATAGAAACCAAAGTACGATTCATTTCACTCGTATCTAAGTTTGTAATTGTACCAACTAAATGAGGAACACGAACGCCAGTTTCACGATTTTCAAAAGCACCAGCAAGTCCACCACCTTTGTAGTCAATAAGAACAAATTGAACTTCATCAGGATGATAGTTAACACACATTGATAAAATGTATGTAATTATAAACTCAGATTTACCAGAACCAGTAGAACCAGCAATAAGTCCATGTGGACCATGATATTTTTCATGCAAATCAAGTTCAAATAAATCACCAGAAGTATGAACACCAATAGGTGCTTTTAAAGAAGTTGTAGGATCATTTTCTTTCCATTTATTTAAAATGTTTAATTGTTCAATTCTAGCAACATTATACATTTCTAAGAAAGTAAGAGATGTTGGAAGCGAAGCAGCAGCATCTAAATAAGCAACTGGTATATTTGCAAGTCTATTAGCAACCGCTCTCATATCCATATTAGGAACAACCTCAGCAGTAAATCTAAATTGATTGTTCAAATCTTTCTCTATAATGCAACTTTCTTTATCTAAAACCTCAACAAAAGCTTTACATTCATTTGGCAAACTTTGAAGAGAACTATCAATAATAGTTAAAGCAAACCCTAAATTATCAGGTGTTTCAACAATCTCTTTTACAATAGGTATATTTTTAACTGCCATATAGTCATTTGTAATAACTAAGTAAAATTGATCAAAACTCTTATATGGAGTTTCTTTTTCAACTTTTACTCCTGCTTGAACTTCAGACTTTTCTGCATTTCCAGTGTTATATATAAGGGCTTTCCTTTTTGTAATTTCTTCCACTAAATATGCAGAAATATATTTGCCTTCTTCAACACTATCTGCAAAAAATCTTACAGACTTATCATCACTTAAACAGTGTGGAGCAAATCTTGCATATCTATAATCTCTACTATTACCAGAAAGCAAGAAAACAAGTTTCAAATCTTGTGAAGAATGTAGTGCCATTAATTGTAAAAATACACCATTCATAAAATCTTTATTATAAGAAGAATTACAAATAAATGCCGAAATATGTTTCTGAGCAAATGAAAATGTAATCGGAACATTTTCTAATGTATGAAGTTTACTAGTAACATCTATTGCCAAACGTACTAAATTATCTTCATCTAAAACAAAGTGCTCTTCAGGTGCCTTAATTTCTATCTTAGCTGGACAATTACCAGTACCTAACTTTACAGACATAAAGTCTTCATCACGAATCTCGTGATTCCATAAAGCTGTAATTCTATTAGAAAAAACCAAATTATAACAATCAGCAATTCCAATATATTGGTTTCTAAGTATCTGTGCTTGATTTAGTAGTTTCTGATTAATTTCTTGTTCTTTTTCTTTAACATAAGCAGAATACTTTGTTTGACGTTTTTGTTCTCTTTGTTTAGCTTTTTTCTTTTGATAAGCATTAACAATCCTAGGCATTATTATTGTACCAATAAGCATTGTAGCACAAGTAACAAGAGAAGGGATTGACTCGCCCCAAGTTTTATCTCCAGATGTTATCCCAGAAATTGTATTATATCCAGTTAAAGCAGAAGTTGATAACATTGTGATTGATGAACCTATAGTTAATAAAAAAGGAAGTTCTTCTTGCTCATTACTACTAGGTGGTCCATCTATTGTTACGTCTTCATTAACTAAACTTTGTGTTAGTCTTGGTGTATGAAAAAAATAGTCATGTTCATTATAAAGTTCAATTGCCATCTCTTCATCACTAACATCTGGAATATTAGTATTATCCAAAGGATTTTCCTCTGTAAATGAAGCAAGAGCGTCTCTATTAATTACCAACTGGCTTACAGGACTATTTAATTGAATAAAATTTCCCATCCAAATTATTTTTAAACCATAAATAAAAATAACATCTCCAACTCTTAATGGTTCCTTGGTAATTCTCTTATCATTAAGATATGAAAAATGACTTTCATCATTAGCAGATTGAATAAACCAAGAATTATTTTCTTGCCAAATAGCTAAATGTGCAGGTAAAACAAGTTGATCTCTATATACAATACTACATGCACTATCTGTACCTATTGTAATTTTATTACCAGTAATCAAATATCTTGTTGATTTTTCTTCAAAACTTGGTAATGCATAAATTATAACAAAATCATTTCTGCCTTTTATTTGTAATTGTAAACATCTATACTCAATAAGTTGACTTTTTTCTACTATAGTATTTCCGTTTAAAACATTTATACTTCCATTGCTTTTTAGTATCCAATTATTATTTTCTGCCTCAACACTAACAGTTCTTTTAATCTTAGAATCAACTGGCAAATAATCGATAGCAAAAACACCAGATATTTTAGTTGGCAAATTAAATTTAGTTATTTTTTCTTTATCCAAAATAAAAATTCGCATAACTAGCCTCCCTAATCTAATAATAAGTATAGCATAAGTAAATAAAAATGTCAGCAAAAAGCTTTGTTGAAATTTATAAAAGTGTTATACTAATAAATAGATAGGGAGGATTAGCCATGAAATCTATAAAAGATATCGATATAGAAGGTAAAAAAATAATAATTAGATGTGATTTTAACGTACCAATGAAAGACGGAAAAATAATAGATGATACAAGGATAAAAGCTAGCTTAAAAACTATTAATTATTGTATAGATCATAATGCCAAAATAATACTTTTATCACACTTAGGTAGAGTAAAGGAAGAATCTGATTTAAAGAAAAATGATTTAGCTCCTGTTGCGGTTAGATTAAGTGAATTATTAGCAAGAAAAGTAACTTTTATTAATGAAACAAGAGGGAAAAATGTAGAAGAAGCTATTTCTAATATGAATGAAAAAGAAATTATCTTACTTCAAAATACAAGATATGAAGATCTATCTGGTAAGAAGGAAAGTTCTAACGATCCTGAGCTTGGTACATACTGGGCATCTCTAGGAGACATATTTATAAATGATGCATTTGGAACAATACATAGAGCACATGCTTCTAATGTTGGAATAGCAAGTAATATCCCATCCACTTTTGGCTTTTTAATAGAAGAAGAATTAAATGCTTTAAGTGAACTAAATGTACCCAAGCATCCATTTATTGTAATATTAGGCGGAGCAAAAGTTTCAGATAAAATAGGTGTAATTGAAAATTTAGTTAAAAAAGCTGACAAAATACTAATTGCTGGAGGTATGGCCTTTACATTCCTAAAGTCAGAAGGATATGAAGTAGGCAATTCCCTTGTAGATCAAGAAAGCCTAGATTTCTGCACCAAAATATTAAAAAAATACCCAAACAAAATAGTTTTACCAGTAGATGCTAATGTAACTACAGAATACTCTAATGATACAGTAAATAAAATTAAAGATATTACAGAATTTGATTATAATGAATTAGGACTAGACATTGGTACAAAAACAATAGAACTATATCAAAAGCATCTAAAAGATGCTAAAATAGTAGTATGGAATGGTCCTTTAGGAGTTTATGAATTTGAAAAATATCAAACTGGCACCAAAGAATTATTAAAGTATCTTGTTGATAATAATATAAAAACAATACTTGGTGGCGGAGATATTGTTGCCGCTGCACAAACATTAGGATATAAAGATAAAGTATATCACGCCTCTACTGGAGGAGGAGCAACATTAGAATATCTAGAAGGTAAAAAATTACCAGGAATTGAAGTAATAAAGTAGGTGAGCTCTATGGCTAGTAAAGGTCTAATAGTTGTTAATCCTTATGACAACAATCAAATGAAAAGTGTAGCATCTTATGAAGCAAACAATAATTTGGATAAAGCAATAACTGAACCTTTAGAAGACATAAAAAAAACATATACTGAAAAAGAATACGAAGATCAAATAAGAAAAGCCAATGAATTTGAACAATTTCTTTTTTTGGAAGATTCCTCTAATTATGTAGCTGGATGCATGATCTATTGTTATAAAGATGTGAAATCATGCTTTTTAACTTTGTTGCCAGCAAAAACTGACTCAAAGAAAAGAGAAATGATTAAGAAAACAATATTTTATGCCATAAATGGATTGGACATGGAAGAAGTATTTATAAATATCAGTAGTAATGACAATAAAACAGCATTAACAATCCTTGAATTAGGCTTTGAAGACTTAGGCGGAGATAATGGAAATAATATTTATATGACAGACAGAAGCAATTATACTATAAAGGAAGGCGTTTTACATGGAAACAATCAAAAACATTAAAAGAAATAGTATAATTTTATTATTAATTACAATATTGATATTATTTATACTTTTAAAAGATAATCTTTTAGAAATAACAGAGACTTTATCTAAAATTAATATTTTTTATCTTTTAATAGCTATAATACTATATTTTATATATATAATTACCAAAGCATATATAATATATAAATGTGTAGACGAAAAAGATAAATTATCTTTTAAAGAAGCAATAAAACATAATATAATAACTCAATTTTTCAATGGAATAACACCATTTTCAACAGGCGGCCAACCTATGGAAGTATATATGATTGCAGAGCATGATATAAAAGTTAGTAAAGCAACTAGTGTTACCATAGAAAATTTTATATTTTATCAAACAGCATTAGTAATATATGGCGTAATAGCTGTTACTTGTAACTGGATATTTGATTTATTTCCAAAAGTAGAACTTCTACAACATCTAGTTTTATTAGGATTTATATTAAATAGCTTAGTAGCAATTGTTTTATACGCTATTATGTTATCTAAAACAGTTACTCAAAAAATATCTAATGTTGTTATAAGTTTTTTAGGAAAAATAAAAATTATTAAAAACACTTCAAAAGCAAAATCATCTTGGACTGAAAAATTAGATGAATTTCACAATATATCAAAAGATTTATTACAAAAGAAAAAAATTTTCATTTTAGGAATATTAATAAATTTACTTGGTCTAACTTGCCTATACATAATACCATTATTTATTATGTATGGTCTCCATGATTTTACTAGCCTAAATCCCATTAGTGCCATAACAGCATCTGCTTATGTCCTAATAATAGGATCTTTTGTACCTATTCCTGGGGCATCCGGAGGAATAGAATATGGTTTTATCAAATTTTTTGATAATTTTATGTCAACAGTAGTATTAAATACTTTATTAATTGTTTGGCGTTTTATAACTTATTATCTAGGAATGATTTTTGGCGGAATTTTATTTAGTACAGAAAAGGGAAGTGATTAATTATGCGTATAGGATTATTTACTGATTCATATCCACCATATATAAACGGAGTATCAACAAGTGTTGCAATGTTAAAAAAAGCACTTGAAAAAAAAGGACATACTGTATATGTTGTTACTGTAAGTAATAATGCTTTGAAATATGAATATGATGAAGAAGAAAAAATTGTAAGAGTTCCAGGAATACCAATAGGCATATATGATTATCGCTTAAGTAGAATCTATCCATTAACAATGATTAATACTATGAAAAACTGGAATTTAGATGTAATTCATTCACATACTGAATTTGGAATAGGTATTTTAGCACGCCTACTTGCAAAACAGTTTAATATTCCCTTAGTACATACATATCATACTTTATATGAAGATTATACCCATTATATAACACATGGATATTTTGAAAAGTCAAGTAAGAAAATTGTTGAGTACTTAACAAAGTTTTATTGTGATAAAACAGCTCATGAATTAATCGTGCCCACAAATAAAATATATAAATTATTTAAAGAAAAGTATGAATTTCAAAAAAATATACATATTGTACCAACAGGAATAGAAGTAGATCGTTTTTACACAGAGAATGTGGATAAAAATTATGTTCAAAAACTAAAGAAAAAACTAAATATTCAAAAGAAAGATTTTATTGTTTTATTTGTTGGAAGACTTGCTTCTGAAAAAAATGTTGAATTTCTTATAAACGCTCAGAAAAAACTAATAGAAAAACATCAAGATATAAAACTCGTAATAGTAGGAGACGGTCCTGATAAAGAAAGTTACGAAAAATTAGTAAATGAATTAAACCTTAATAAAAATGTTATTTTTACAGGAAAGGCAGCCTGGGAAGAGATGCCCTTTTATTATCATTGTGCTAATGTTTTTGCAACGGCATCAACTACAGAAACTCAAGGCCTTACCGTTATTGAAGCAATGGCTGCTAGCAAAGTCCCTTTATGCATAAAAGATGAGTCTTTTTTAGGGACTGTAACTGACGGACTTAATGGTATTATCTATCAAACTGAGCAAGAATATATAGAATCAGTATTAATGCTACATGCAGATAATGCTCTTTTACAAAAATATAATAATCAAGCAAGAATTCAAGCAGAACATTGTAGTTCAGCAAGCTACGCAGAGCGAGTTCTTGAAGTATATAAAAGAGCCATTATAGATAAAGAAAAAGAAAATCGCTTCGGAATAATATCAAAAATAACAAAAAAGATTAAAGGTGAATAATATGATTATAGCTCTTAACAATAAATGCAATTTAACAAAAGATGAGTTTATTTTGTATAAAAAAGAATTACAGAAATTAAAAAAGAAAGAAACAGAAATAATTTTATTTCCATCCAGTATATATTTATCTAATAAAATAGATAATATTTCCATAGGAAGTCAAAACGTTAGTCATTATTCTTCTGGCCCTTACACTGGTGAAATATCAGCAGAACAATTAAAATCTTTAAATGTTAAATATTGTCTTACTGGACATTCTGAAAGAAGAGAAAAATTTTTTGAAACTAGTGACGACATCAATAAAAAAATAAGGAATTTACTAAATTATGAAATTATACCCATACTCTGCATTGGCGAGAAAAAAAGAAGCAATCTAAGCAAAAATAAAGAAATAATCTTAGACGAATTAAAGCAATCTCTATTTGGTCTTTCAAAAGAAGAAATTGAAAAAATAATAATTGCTTATGAACCAGTCTGGTCAATAGGCACTGGTATAATTCCAACAGGAGAAGAAATTTCTGAAATTATAAATTCCATAAAAGCAAATTATCCTAACAATAAAATATTATATGGTGGTAGTGTTAATAGTGACAATGTAGAAATGCTAAATAAAGAAAATATTATTGATGGATATTTACTTGGTGGATTAAGTCTTCGTTTAGAAAAAGTACAATTACTCATAGACA
Source organism: uncultured Mycoplasma sp. (assembly GCA_964538205.1). Classification (GTDB taxonomy): domain Bacteria; phylum Bacillota_I; class Bacilli_A; order RF39; family UBA660; genus CAG-877. The sequence continues at coordinate 4,864 of CAZIFN010000017.1, read as the reverse complement.
AAATAGAAAATTAGACAAAATGGACACTTTCGACAAAAGTTGTTCTTTTTTTTTCTATCAATTTATCGAACTATGTTATATAATTAAAATGCGTGGTAGTATATGAGAGGAGAAAAGATGGAGAGAACACGTTTATTAATCATAGACGACAATAAAAACTTAGTTGATATGATTAAAGAATATTTCAGCAATCACGCTGATATAAATATAGCATATACAGCTCATGACGGAGCAGAAGGAATACTTTTAGCAGATAAAAAGAAAGATGAGTATGACGTAATACTTTTAGATTTGATTATGCCAAATAAAGATGGTATTGCGGTTTTAGAATACTTAAAAAAGAAAGAAATAGACAAAGATGTCATTGTTTTGACGTCATATAATACTCAAGATATGATTAGAAAAGTATCAGAATTAGGTGTTAGTTATTTTATTCTAAAACCATTTGAATTAAAAGACTTAGAAAAAAGGATTACAGAACTAAGAGAAGGAACAAGACTTGGAGGAAGAAGTATAGATTTATATCATAATAATTTACAAAAATCTATTACTAATACGTTACATGAACTTGGTGTACCATCACATATAAAAGGTTATCAATATATACGCGAAGGAATAACTTTAGTATATGAAAAGCCAGAATTAATAGGAGGTATAACTAAAGAATTATATCCGGAAATAGCTGGTAAATATGAAACAACCGTATCTAGAGTTGAAAGAGCAATTAGACATGCTATAGAAGTAAGTTGGAATAGAGGCAATTGGCAACTTATGGAAGATATTTTTGGACACAGTGTAGATATCGACAAAGCCAAACCAACCAATTCCGAATTTATAGTAACTGTTGCTGATAAATTAAGATTAGAATTTAATAAAAGTGTAGTTAATAATTAGAAAAGTCCGTGCTGGACTTTTTTTAATATTTTATTTTCAAAAACTTGACTTAACAATAAATGAAAAGTATACTTAATTTATAAAATATGTATGGAGGTAACAATTTATGGAACGAAAAATAGAAGAATTTTTAAAAAAATGGCAAAAAGACATCATTAGGAAGCCATTAATATTATATGGCACTAAGCAAATAGGAAAAACTTTTGTATCTTTAAACTTCGGAAAAAGAGAGTATAAAAATGTAGTTTACTTCAATACAGAAAATAATAATGAAATAATTGAATTGTTTACAAGAGAAAAAAACACTGAAAAAATAATTCTAAATTTATCATTAATATCTGGAGAAACAATATTAAAAGAAGATACTTTACTTATTTTAGATAATTTAGATAACATAGATATTGTAAAAGGATTAAAGTTATTTGGAAGTGAACACAGCAAATATCATATAATAGCAATCACTTCTCGTCGTGAAAAATTAAATGAATTTAAAGGAGAAGAATTACAATTCAAAGGTATGAATGAAATGGATTTTGAAGAATATCTTTGGGCTAAGGGTGAAAAAAGCTTAGCAGAATTAATTAGAGAATCTTATACAAAGCATAAATTGTGTCCTTTCCATAAAGTTGCTTTAGACTTATTTCAAGAGTACTTAATGACTGGAGGACTACCAGAAGTAGTACAAGCAGATTTAGATGGAAAAAATATATATGAAATTGATGCCATAAAGCAAAAGGTTATTGATATATATAAAAAGGAAATAAGCCTTAACAAAATATTAATTGATATACCAAGAGGAATTGAAGTTCTAGATTCTATTCCAAATCAATTAAAAAAAGATAACAAAAAATTTCAGTATGGCTGCATGGGTACAGGAAAAAGAGCGAAAGAATACGATACGGCTATTAACTATTTAGTAAATAATCAACTAGTATATCGGAGTTATAAAATTAAAACAGTTAAGTCACCATTAAGCAGTTGCCGTGAAAAAGATAGTTTTAAACTATATTTACCAGACGATGGCATACTATTTACAATGCTACATTTAAATTTAAAACGTTTTGCTAGTGATGAAAAGATAAAAGAAACCTTATACGAAAATCATATTGCTAAAACACTTGTAGAAGCTGGATATTCACTTTACTATTATCAGTCCGAAGGAAAGGCAGAAGTTAATTTCGTAATACAAAATAGATTAGGACAAATTATTCCGATAGAGATAGCAACAAGAAGTATGTCAAAGGCTAAGTCACTTTCAGTATTTATAAAAAAATATATAACACAACAAGCATATCGTATAACAGAAAATAATTTTTCCACAAAAAAAGAAGTTAGATATATACCTGTATATGCTGCATTCTGTTTAAATGATAAGAAAATTTAGGAGGAAAAATGATAAAATTAATATTAGTAAGGCATGGACAAAGTATTTGGAATTTAGAAAACAAGTTTACTGGCTGGACAGATGTTCCATTATCTGAAAAAGGCATGGAAGAAGCACAAGAGGCAGGAAGAAAATTAAAGGAATTAGGATATACTTTTGACATAGCTTATACGTCATATTTAAAAAGAGCAAATGATACACTTAAATATATACTTGAAGAATTAGATGAAGAAAATATACCAATAAAATATAGCTGGAGACTAAATGAAAGACACTATGGAGCTTTACAAGGATTAAATAAGGATGATACTAGAGAAAAATATGGTGAAGAACAAGTAAAACTATGGCGAAGAAGTGCTGACGTTAGACCTCCTGCTTTAGAAACAACAGACGAAAGATATCCTGGAAATGATCCAAAATATAAAGATTTAGAAGAAAAAGATATACCAAAAACTGAAAATTTGCTTGATACTGTAGAAAGAGTTATAAAATATTGGGATAGTGATATAAAAAAAGATTTATTAGAAGACAAAAAAATAATAATTGTTGCTCATGGCAACAGTTTACGAGGCTTAATAAAATATTTAGATAATTTATCAAATGAAGAAATAATGAAAGTAGAAATAGAAACAGGAAATCCAATATGTTATGAACTAGATGAAAATCTAAAACCAATAAGACATTATTATTTAAAAAACAAATAAAGACCAAACCTATGGCCTTTATTTATTTTTAAATAAAATAATCTTCTATAAATTAACGACTTCGTCTATATCTATTTCAAAAAGCTTTCCTGCCTCAATATTCAATGCCAAAGATATTTTCCAAATTGTATCAACAGAAAAGGTTTTAACGCCCTTTTTAGACTCAATTCGTCTTATGAATTCATGTGAAACACCAACACGCTCTGCCAAAACAGCTTGAGTAATTCCTGCTTCGTGCCTATATTTTTTAATATTGCGTGCAATTTGTTCATAAATATTAATCTCATATTTATTCATAATATCACCAACTAGTTTTATTATGTACTAAAATTAAAAAATAATATGTAAACTAAAAATTTACATAAAAAAATAAACATTAAATTGTTAAATGCGAAAAAATGTTCTATAATTATCTTGGAGGTATAATATGAAAGAACGAATTATTTTTCATATTGATGTAAATAATGCTTTTCTGTCATGGACAGCCATAAAACTGTTGAAAGAAGGCTATAAAGAAGACATTAGAAATATACCTGCTATCATTGGAGGAAATGAGCAAGAAAGAAAGGGAATTGTCTTAGCTAAGTCACCAGTTGCCAAAAAGTATCACATAGTTACTGCAGAGACAATTTATCAGGCTAGAAAAAAGTGCCCAAATATAAAAATATTTTCGCCTGATTATAAATGGTATCTAGAAAAGTCAAAAGAACTTTTTAAATATTTATCAAGCTATTCGCCAAGCATGGAACAGTTCTCGATAGATGAATGCTTTCTTGATATGACGGGAACAAAATATTTATATAAAAATTATATTGAATTGGCATATCATATAAAAGATGATATAAAAAGAAACTTTGGTTACACTGTGAACATAGGTATTGGCAACAATAAATTATGTGCAAAAATGGCGTCAGATTTTGAAAAACCAGATAAAGTACATACGTTATTAAAAGATGAAATTGTAAATAAATTGTGGCCTTTAGATGTTGGAGAACTGTTTATGGTGGGTAAAAAAACAAAAGAAATGTTAAATAAACTCAACATATATACAATAGAACAGCTTGCCAAGACAGATGAAAAACTTTTGAAAAAGCACTTCAAAAGTCAAGGTGAATATTTAAAAAAAGCCGCTTATGGCATTGATAATAGCAAAGTTGAGGAAAGAAAGGAACTTACAAAAAGTTTGAGCGTTTCAGAAACTCTGCCATATGACTGTGCAAATGAAAGCACCTTGGAAAAACTTTTATATAACTTTGCGGACAAAATGGCTATTGAATTAAGAAAAAAGAAACAGTATGCACAAACCATCGCAATTTTTTATAAAAATAATAAATTTGAAAATTATTCTGCTCAAGAAAAATTAACTAATCCTACTAATAATACAAAACAAATTTATCAACAAGCCATTCTACTTTTTAGAGCCAGTTATAAAAACGATTCTATAAGATTGATAGGATTAAGACTATCTGATTTGACAGAAAAGAAAGACCATCAAATGTCTTTGTTTGAACAGGAAGAAGTAAAAACAGGCACAGAAACAATTCAAAATACTATAGATAGCATTAATCAAAAATTTGGAAAATCAGTAGTAGCTTCAGCATCTGCAAAACTTTCTTATAAAATAGATTCAAAGAAGGATAATAGCAAAAAATGATGTCTATTATTTAAGGTTTACATCAAATCCAACTTGTTCCATTTTTAATATTTAGAAATATAATTTTTTAAAATCTTTAACGAAATAAGATTGCACATTTACAAAAAAATTCAGACGCATTGAAAAAAGCTCAAATTCAAAAGTAAATGCAACTTTTAAAAGTTAAATGCAACCTTTAGTATGATTTTGAATTGATAACAAATAAAGAACAACTTTATTTGTATTAAA